>CAZQGP010000104.1:0-12545 GCA_964593075.1 uncultured Candidatus Saccharibacteria bacterium | reverse complement strand
GAGAATGAGTAATTTTAAATACTATTGGTTTAAATTCTAGAACAGAGATCTTTTAGAAAGAGGTAGTAAGACAGCGCCAGATGACACATAGAAGCCTTTAGTTCCTATTATTTAGATTTGTCTGTATGTAAAAACAAAAGTGTTGCAGCAGAGTCGATTGTTTTTCCCATGAGTCTTTTGTCCCCCGATGTATATTGATTCAAAAAATCTTCTTTGGATAGAATCACTCTTTCGTAAGACATTTTATCGGTAGTTTTATACCCCAATAATTTATCGACAAAAGCGGTATAAATTAAAAGGTAACTTGCTTCCTCTGGTGTTTGACCAAAATAATCAGTTTCAATTACCTCCACTAGTTGCGGTTTGGATATCAGCATGTGGGCTTCTTCCATAACCTCTCGATGCAAGGTTTCTTCTGGAGTTTTCTCATTTTTTTCAACGTGCCCACCAGGAATATCAAGACCCCTATTCCTTAAACGAACGGCAACAACTAAACCCTCTTTCGTAAAAGGAATAACTGAGACGCTTGTAACTCGCTTAAATGGAGGGACAAAATGACTGCCTTTATGAACAAAGGTTGTAAGTTTGTCATTAATCTTTAAGGCATAGCTGTTCTTATTCAATAAGTTCTCTTTCAATCTCTAGCAAACGGTTGTATTTGCAGGTTCTCTCCCCTCTTGCTGGAGCCCCCGCTTTTATTTGGCCAGCCCCCGTGCCAACCACAAGGTCTGCGATATAAGAATCCTCCGTCTCCCCGCTCCGATGAGAAACAAATATTTTATAGCCGTTACTTCGAGCTAATTTTATTGCTTCAAATGTTTCGGTAATCGTTCCAATTTGGTTCATTTTTATCAAAACTGAGTTTGCGATTTTTAAATCAATCCCTTTTTGAATTCTTTCAACGTTAGTTACAAAAAGATCATCTCCAACTAACTGGACAATATTTCCGATCCTTTCAGTCATCATTTTCCAGCCGTCCCAATCTTCTTCTGCCAACCCGTCTTCAATTGACACAATTGGATAGTTCGTAATTAGATCTTTATAGAGACTTGTTAATTGAACAGAGGTTAAGGCAATATTGTCACTACCTAAAATATATTTTTCATCATTACCATTTTTATAAAGTTCACTTGCCGCAACATCTAGGGCAAGATAAATATCTTTCCCTGCTTTATAGCCAGCCCTTGAGACTGCCTCTATGATTAAATCTAACGCCTTGGTGTTCGATTCCAAGTCAGGGGCATATCCACCCTCATCTCCTAAGGACACATTCAGTTTCTTGCTCTTTATTATTTCTTTCAAGGCCACATAGACTTCTGAGGCAATTTTAACATTTAGGGCTATACTCTCATGGTTCGGCATGATCATGGTTTCCTGGATATCAACATTATTGTCTGCGTGCTTCCCACCGTTTAAAATATTAAAATACATTTTTGGCAAGAGAAAACCATCTTCAGAAAGCTTTAAGCCGGGCTGCCATCTGCCGTCTTGTTCAAAAATACCTCTTATATATCTGTACAAAGGCAAGCCAAGTGATTGAGCCGCTACCCGTGTCGTGGCTGCAGAAACTCCTAAAATAGCGTTTGCGCCAAGCTTGGTTTTGTTTTTGGTGCCATCCAATTCTATTAATATTTTATCGATTTTGTTTTGATCAAAAATATCTTGACCAATCAGCGCCTCTTTAATATCGGTTTCAACATTTTTAATCGCCTTTTCTACACCCAAGCCGTTAAAAGCCTTCCCTCCATCTCGAAGTTCGTGGGCTTCAAATGTGCCCGTTGAAGCTCCGCTCGGCACAGAAAAAACCCCCCAAATCTCATCTGCTTTTACAAAAACTCGAAGGGTAGGGTTCCCCCTTGAGTCTAATATTTGAAGTGCTTTAATATCGCGTATTTTCATAAATAATTACGTCAGAACACTATAGGCGATTATGCCCGCGATAAGGAGTAGAACGGCTCCAACAATTCCAACAATTAAGATTATCTTTAATTTTCTATCATCGTCATCTGGATCGACGGCCGCCGGAACAATATGATTGACTGGCTGGGCAGGAACCGATGATGAATTATTATCATACATTGGATCTTGAAAAATCGCCGCTGGATCAGTCGTGTTTTGGCTAAACGAGTGCATCGGCGGAAGAGTCGGGGGTGGCGGGACTGAATTAAATCCCTCTGGCTCTGCTCCAAGATTCTCTGGCTCTTTTTTTTCGAATAGATCAGCTGGCTCTGTAAGATTATTTGTTTCTACTCCAAGTTGACCTGCTGGGTTTGCTTTTTCGTCTATTATAAAAGGAACCTCTTTTTCCCTTTGAGTCGCTGCTTCTTGATTGCTCTCCATTGGATAAGCAACTGGATAGTCTTTTGCTACCGACGGTTCAGGAATCTCAGGTGGATCAACCATGGATAAATCTCCGGCTTGGGGGGTATCTGCTGCTGCTTCTTCAATCGGCATTGTTGGTAGAGCTTCTTTTAATGGAACGGCTGGCTGGCTCCCACCCTCTAGATCAGAGATTAAAGCAGAGCCATCGACAGGTTTAGCGTTTGCCATTGGATTGCTTTGTGGCAACTCTTGGGGCAGCTCCGGTAAATCTATCGTTTCGTCTGCCTTGCCCCTAGGACTTTCATCGGTGGTCGGAATATTTATCGAGTCTGGCAAAGAAGGTATTTCTGTTGGCGACAGGCTCGCGACTTCAGCCACTTCGGACACTTCGGCCACTTCAGATGCATCTGGGGAGATAGCTTCATCGTCTAGAGATAACTCCTTGTCATCCACCGTTTCACCGTTTGTGGCTTGAGCATTTGATAGATTGTTTTCAGTCTCCGGTACTTCAATTCCACAATCAACGCAAAGATATTTCCCATTCACATTTAATAATTCTTTACCACATTTTGGACAATTCATGATTCCCTCCAAAGACTTTTCTCCATTATGTCAAAAAAAACACAATTAGTCATTTATTTTTTTCTCCAAAATATCTATCTCCTTCTTCATCATTGATAATTCTTGCAGCACAATCCTTTCTTCAGCCGCAGCAACTAATCTTCTAGTAGAGTCAATAACGTCTGGGTTAACAGAGATAGAAGTAGCCCCATATTCAACCATTTTCTGAGCAACTTCAGGATAAACACTAGGAGCCTGACCGCAAATTGAACAAGTTACACCATGATCCCGGCAGACCTCACAAGTTCTCTTGATCATCCACTGAATTGCAGCATATCGTTCATCAAATTCTTCAGCAACCGCACTCGAATCTCTATCTAGCCCCAAGGTTAGTTGAGTCAAATCGTTTGAACCGATTGAGACCCCATCGATACCCATTTCACAGAGCTTATCAATCTCTATCACGGCTGACGGCACCTCTACCATAATCCATAGCTTGAAATCTGGATCTGTTTGTTTATTTAACCCAGAATCTTCAACAATCTTCTTAACCTTGGCAAACTCGTCCGTCCTTCTCACAAACGGAATCATCAAGTGCAAATTGTTATAATTTGCTCTAACTCTTTTGATCGCTTCTAATTCCAGGCTAAATTCTTCAGGATCCTTAAGGTAACGGAAACAACCACGATAACCAATCATCGGATTGTCTTCTTGTGGCTCAAACTCTTCTCCACCTTTTAAGCCCCTATACTCATTCGTCTTAAAATCAGTTGCGCGATAAATTACGGGCCGCGGATGGAAAGCCTTCGCAAACGATTCAAGTCCTTCTGCTAACTTTGTAATATATTCCTCTTGGCGACCTTCTTTAATCATTTTCTTGGGGTGTTCTTTGATCGCCTCCATAATAATAAATTCCGCTCGAAGTAGGCCAACTCCATCTACATTCATCTCAGCCACTTTTTCCGCTAATTCGGGTTCTCCTAAATTAACATAGATTTTTGTGGCAGTCACTGGAGCAGATTCGGTCATAGAAACCTGACCACCAGTTTGATTTTCTGGTTTTTTAGCTTCGATCTTCCCTTCGTAGACAAAACCATTTTTACCGTCTACGGTAATCTCTTGACCATTTACTAAATCTTTAGTCGCAGTTTCAGTGCCAACGACACATGGAATTCCGAGCTCTCGCGAGACGATTGCGGCATGACAAGTTCGTCCTCCTTCATCTGTAACAATCGCGTTCGCTCTTTTCATGGCTGGAACATAATCCGGAGTCGTCATTTCGGTTACCAAAACATCGCCTTCCAAAATCTGATCAATTTCACTCGGGCTGTGAATTATTTTGACCGGACCTGAAGACATTCCTACACTCGCCGCTTGCCCCTTTAGAATGATTTCGTGTTTTTCTTCTTTGTCCGGTGTCTCCCCCTTATCCTCCACTCCAGTTTCTTCCTTCTCGTTTTTTCCCGTAGTAAGTGTTGTGACCGGTCGACTTTGAACCATATATATTTTATTGTCTTCAATCGCCCATTCTGTATCCTGGGGTTGACCATAGTGTTTTTCAATCTCTAAACCAATTTTCGCAAGCTCAATTATCTCGCTATCACTAATCTTCTGTTTGTCTTGAAGCAATTCATCAACCGGAATGCTTGATTTTTTTAAATCAGATAAATCGCCAGTATCGCTTGAGCCAGATTCTCTCGTCAATTTCCAAGATTGTTTAAAAATCTCACGATTAGTTATCTCTTGAGTTTTTTTATCAACCAGATAACGATCTGGAGTGACTGCTCCGAGGACAACCACCTCCCCCAAACCATAAGCGGCCTCAATTGAGATGTGATCTAAATCATTATTACTAGGATCAATGGTAAACATTACTCCCGCTGTATCTGAATTAACCATCTTCTGGACAGGAACTGCAATTCCAACATCTAACTGACCGAAACCTTGCTCAGCTCGGTAGTAGATGGCTCGTGCCTCAAAAAGTGAGGCCCAACATTTTCGAACCGCTTCTAAAAGTTCTTCCTTACCAAGAACATTTAGATAAGTCGACTGCTGTCCAGCAAAAGAAGCCCCAGCTAAATCTTCAGCCGTAGCACTTGATCTGACTGCCACAAATAAATCTTCCAATTGGGTGTTACTATCAAGACTAAGTTTCATATACGCATCAATTATCTCTTGGTTTAGATCTTCAGACAGCGGTGTTTCTACAAAGATCTTTTGAGCTTTTTCGGCTCTCTCTTGCAAATTTTTAGAATCTTCCTTATCGAATCCTTCTAACAATGAACTAATATTTTGTTCAAGATTTGTTTTTTTTATATGCTCAAAATATGCCTCACTTGTAATAATAAAGCCCGGTGGGACAGGTAGCCCCGCCTGGGTTAATTCTCCAAGGTTTGCGCCTTTCCCTCCAACTAATTCTCCGTCATTTTTTCCGACTTCATTAAACCAAACAATATTTTTAGACATGTTCCCTCCGGATCAAGACTTAATTGTCAGTTAAATCTGATAATGTTATTTTATATATTTCACCTTTGTTGATTTTATTTGCCAAGATCAGCTTTGCCAAAAAGCTTTCAACTTTATCTTGCATCACTCTTCGTATTTCTCGAGCTCCAGATTCTGGTTTATACCCAGCATTAATCAAATATTGAATTGCATCGTCGTCGATTTCAATTATATATCCCTGCTCTTTTAGGTTATTAGTCAACGAGGCAAAGACCAGTTTCGTAATCTGCAAAACTTCTTCTTTGGTTAATGGCTTAAAGATAATAACTCCATCGAAACGGTTTAGAAATTCTGGTCGATAGATATTTTCTGTTTGAAGATAATCTAAAAGCTCCGTCTTTAACAAACTTAAATCATTCCCTTGACTTACCCCTTCTCTAATAAGATTAGCTCCCGCATTTGAAGTTGCAATAATAATTGAGTTCGTCAAATTCACTTTCCTGCCCATCCCATCTGTGATATAGCCTTCGTCAAGCATTTGTAAAAACAAATTCAAGATATCTGGGTAAGCTTTTTCTAACTCATCTAGGAGCACGACCGAGAACGGTTTTTCACGAACTTTTTTAACAAATTCTCCACCTTCTAATTCATTTGTCTCTGGGACTTTCTTTCCAATAAAACGATCGACACTGGAAGCACTCTGATATTCATTCATATCCATTCTAACAAGGGCGTCTTCGTTCTTGAAATATGACCAAGCTAAAGCTTTCGAGAGTTCAGTTTTGCCGACGCCTGTTGGCCCTAAAAAGAGAAAAGTTCCAATTGGTCGCTTACTATTAGTAACATTCGTCCTGGCCCTCCTAAGAGCGTCTGACACCGCCTCGACTGCCTCGAGCTGTCCAATAACTCTTTGGTGTAACTTTTCTTCAAGATTCAAAAGCGTCTCCTTCTCTTGGTCTTGAGCAGAAGCAATTGGGATATTAAGATTTTTTCCTTCGATTAAATCAATTGTGTTTTTGTCTAGGAGTGTATTCCCACTATTCCTGGCTGCAGAACAAACACTGCTTAACATATCGACAGCTTTACCCGGAAATTCTTTGTCATTTATAAACTTTTCGGCTAAAACATAAACTTCTTTCAAGGCATTGTAACTTATCTTTAACTTGTATTTACCTGAGTAATACATACTTAAATCCTGCAAAATCTTTAGTGTCTGATTTTGGTCCATAGGAGCGATGTCAATTTTTTCAAAATTGGTTGAAATTTGAGACTTTGGAGTAATATACGTTTGATAATTATCTTTGGTTGTTGTACCAATAATCTTAATACTGGAACTCTGAAGATAAGGCAAAATAACATCTTCAACATTGGCAGTCCCGACTTTACCGACATTTCCAATAAATAGCTTTTCAATTCCATCGATAAACAAAATAATATTTCCGGCGACAGCGGCCTCTTTTAAGACTGAAAGCATCCTTACGCTTATTTCTCCGGCGTCTTTAGTTCCGGCCAAAAGCGCTGGAACGTCTAAAGAGACAACACGTCGATATCTCAATTCAGATAAAGTTTTCCCCCAATAGAGCTTCTCTGCTAAGCCGTAAACAATTGATTTCTTGCCAACTCCCGACTCTCCAACCAAGATACAGTTGTCTTTTTGCTCTTTTGTTAGAGCGTTTTCTATTTGGCATATCACGTCTTCTCGTCCATTTACTGATAGGCCATTAAAAGAGCCTGATGTGGTGATATCACTGCTATATCTATCCAGATCCAAGGTGTAACCTGAAGCCCAGCTTTGAGCCATCCCCGCACCAGATGCCTTCATTCTATCTTGAAGGGTTTTTGGATAATCAAATTTATCAAAAAGCAAGTTGCTCCAAGCCACTATATTTGCAAAATCATTATCATTTATTTCTAACTCGCGGAGAACCGTATCTTTGGTCTGACTATTTGTGACAATGCCATAGAGAATATCGGCACAAGTTAATCTTAGTTCTCTTTGGTCAAGAGCAAAGGATATTGCTTCTGAAAAAACTTTCTCAATAATATTTTCATTTGCGGTTTCTTTGAAAGGCGCCAGTAAGGTTTCTACCTGGCTACTACTTATCCCCATTTCACCAAAAACAAAATTAGCTCGTTTAGACTTAATAACCGATTGGATAAAGCCAGCTAAAGACTCAGGATCACTGCCCAATCTTCCAATCTTCGCCACCAACTCTAGATCAGATATTTCGTAAATATTAAAGGCTTCTGAATCTAAACTAATAAGAATTTTATCTTCAATTTCTCTAAAGTAATTTTTTATAAAGATTAATATCGGCAAGGAAAAGAGAGCCAAACATAAGACTATTCTAAATATAAAATTTAAACTATTTATACCCGTTTCAAAGTAAAAGCCCGAGATTATCGCCAAAAGCGACAAAAACCCAGCAACAATAAAAGATTTTAGAATAATGATTAAGGCTTTATTATCAACGACAATCTTCAAAGATGCCGCATCAACAATTTTGCCCTTTTTTGAAAAAATAATTTGTTTTGTTATCTCCATAGGGAGTCTCCAGCAAAAATATAGGCAATAGAAAATAAAATAATCAGCGGCATTATAAGCCACGCAATAACAAATATGATCGACAGTAGACTAACTATAACTATGGAAATAAGGAAAAAACATAAAATAAATATTCTCATGAATATTGCTACACCTCGTGAAACCAAGTTATCTAGCAGCCAATCTCTTAGTCCATCGATCCCCTTCCCTCTTTCTTTTACCATTTTTTTCCACGGTGCAAAAAAGGTTTTAAGGACCGCTTTGACCGAAAAAGTATTTACGGTATAAACAAAAAGAGCGTTGATAAAATTGAAAATATCAAAAAGCCCTCTTGTGTACCACCAAACTATTAAAATTGGAAAAAGTTTAATATAACCCATATTTTTTATTATAGAACATTCCCTGTGTTGAACAAAGTCTTATCTATATTCGATTATCCGACCCAAAAAGCTTTATTTTTGCTTCTACAACATCCTCAATCGCTTCGATTTCTTCAGGCAAATACTCATAAGGAACTATTTCATCAGGATGATCGGCTAGTTCTTCCCTTAAAGTCTCTGTATATGCCACCCGTAATTCCGTGTTAACGTTTATCTTTGTTATTCCACAAGCAATTGCTCTTTTTATTTGATCTTCTGGTATTCCAGATCCGCCGTGCAAAGACATTGGTAAGCCAATTTCTTTTATTTTTACGAGTCTTTCGATGTCTAGTTTAGGTTCGTTCGGATAGATCCCGTGAATATTTCCGATTGAAACAGCTAAAATATCAACCCCAGTTTCGTGAACAAATCTTCTCGCGATTTCTGGATCCGTTAACTTTGTTTTATCTATATCAATCTTCTCTCCATGTACTTCACTTGATCCGGCGATATGCCCAAGTTCTCCTTCGATCGTCAGATTTTTTTTATGAGCAAGCTCGGTCGCTGCCTTAGTTAATTTTATATTCTCTTCGTCTGGGAGATTTGAACCGTCTAAGTGGACCGAAGTATAACCACACGCAATGGCTTCCTTAATTGTGTCTAAGCTCTTCCCGTGATCTAAATGCAAACCAACTGGGATACGCAAGTCTTTGGCTAACTCTAGAACAATATCATAAACAAGCGCTGGTTCAAGGTAGGCCATCTCTTTTTCGCTCGTTTCGATGACTACGGGAGATCGAAGTTTCATGGCAGCATTTATTACGGCCTTTATTGCCTCAAGAGTTGAAACATTAAATGCTCCAACCGCATAGCCGCCTTTTTTTGCGTTCAAATAAAGTTCTTTTGTTGTAACTAGCATTATTTATTAGCTTTATCGTTTATTTCAAAAGCACTAACTACTTTTGCGAAAGTTTTAACATCCAAGCTGGCGCCGCCCACCAATACTCCATTAAGCTTCTTTGATTTGGCAAATGTTTTAACATTTTTTTCATCAACGCTGCCACCATACAAGATTCTTACTTCTTTGGCGGCTCGATCGCCATAAAGAGCTTTGATTAAATTACGGATATTGTCAGACATCTTCTCGGCATCAATCAAGTTACAAATACGACCCGTCCCAATCGCCCAAACTGGTTCGTAAGCGATAACGACATCCGTAATCTCCTCTGCCGTTAAGCGATTTAAGCCTGCTTCTAGTTGGTTTATTACGACTATTTTTGACAAGCCGTCTTCTTTATCATGAAGGGTCTCGCCAACACAAATTATGGGAGTTATTCCATGTGCAACTGCCACCTCTGCTTTTTGCGAGACAATCTTATCGTTTTCACAAAAAATCATTCTCCGCTCTGAATGACCAACAATTGAATATTTAACAAAATGCGCGAGAGCAATCGCAGAGACTTCTCCTGTAAATGCACCTTCTTCTTTATAGAAAAGATTTTGTGCTCCCAGACTAATATTTGTTCCTTTAAGTTCAGCAGAGGCCGGGTAAATATCAATAAAACTAGGACAAATTACGACTTCTACCTTTTTACTCTTAGTTAATTCTTTTTTAAGCTGTTCAATTATTATTGTGCTTTCCGGCACAGTAAAATGTAACTTCCAATTTGCAACTACTAATTTTTTTTTCATATTTCTTCTCCCCTCTACAATTGAATACTTGAAACTTAAATAGATTATAACCCTAAATCAAATAATAGATAAATTATTCCAACACTTTTATGCCGGGTAGAATTTCCCCTGATAAAAATTCTAAAGTAGCTCCTCCAGCCATCGATATATAACCAAATTTTCCCTTCATATATTCAGGAATAGTTGCAATCGTATCCCCTCCTCCAATGACACTAAAGGCACTTGACGAAGTAATGGCTTTGCCGATAGAGATTGTCCCGTTACTAAAAACAGGATTCTCGGAATATCCCATTGGACCATTCCAAAAAATTGTTTCAGCAAATTGAAGCGCGTTTGAGTCCAAAAATATCGTCGATTCTCCGATATCCAAAATCATCTCATTTGGAGTTAGCTGTGAAACTTGTTTGCTTTCCCCTGAAGTGTCATCGACAGAATCCCCCACCAAAACATCGTCCGGTAAAAAAACGTCAATATTTTTGTAACTCGCTTTCTCTAGAATTTTTCTGGCGACTTCTATTGAGTTAACTTCAACAACCGATTTTTTAGTTTCAAGCCCACTAGCTAATAAAAAAGTGTTTGCGATCGCCCCACCAAGAATAAGAGTATCAATTTTATCAATCAGATTTTCGAGTAGAGTTATCTTGTCTGAAACTTTTGCCCCACCCAAAACCAGCACCATTGGACGCTTCGGTTCGATTAGAACTTTTGACAAATTTTCGACTTCTTTCTGTAAACAAAATCCCGCGAAACTATCTAGATATTTTGTTACGGCGACAATTGAAGCGTGGTCTCGATGAGAAGCAGAAAATGCATCATTAACATATAGATCACAGCCGCTAGATAACTTCTTTGCAAACGATTGATTGTTCTCTTCTTCTTCTGGGTAGAATCGAACATTTTCCAGTAGTAAGATCTCCCCTGCTTTTAAGTTTTGAACTTTATCGTCTCTTTCGTTCCCAATACAATTATTAATAAACTGAACATTTATTTTGATCAATTTTTCTAGTTCTTTGGCAACTGGCTCTAAAGAGAATAATGCGTTTTGTCTACCTTCGGGTCGTCCCAAATGCGAACACAAGATTACGGCTGAACCATTACCAACTAAATATTTAATGGTTTCTAAACTAGCCTTTATTCTTTCGTTATCAACGACTACACCATCTTTCATTGGCACGTTATAATCAACCCGTACCAGGGCTTTCTTGTTTTGAGTGTCTGTGTCTTGAATTTTTTTCATTTAATCACCAACTCCATACCTAGATATTTATTTTGATATATATACAGCCAGCTCTGCTAACCTGCAACTGTAACCCCATTCATTGTCATACCAACCGATAATCTTAAAAAAGTTTTTTCCGATACTTTTTGTGAGTAAACTGTCGTAAATCGCTGAATATTCGCTCCCCTTATAATCCATTGAAACAAGTGGATCGGTCGCGACAAAGAGATAACCACGCATACTTTCTCTTGCTGCTTTCCACATTTTTTCGGTGATTTCATCGACAGACGTCTCCTTTTCCAGTTCTACGACTAAATCATTGACCGAGACAGTTGGGGTTGGAACTCTTAATGCAATCCCATCTAACTTTCCTTCAACTTCTGGGATGACTTCCTTTAAAGCCTTCGCTGCCCCAGTCGTGGTTGGAATAATATTTAAAGCTGCGGCCCTAGCTCTACGAAGGTCTTCATGAGGCAAATCCAATATTTTTTGATCATTTGTGTAAGAATGGACTGTGGTCATTAATCCCTGTTTAAGACCAAAATTATCTACCAGAACCTTGACTATGGGCGCTAGACCATTGGTTGTGCAAGAAGCATTTGAAATTATCTTGTGTTTATTCTTGTCATATTTAAGGTGATTAACCCCCATTACAATTGTAATATCATGATTTTTAGCTGGTGCCGAGATCAAAACTCTTTTAGCCCCAGCCATGATATGGGCTTTGGCGTCATCTCCATCTGTAAAAAACCCGGTAGATTCGATAACAACGTCTACATCAAGCTTCTCCCAAGGCAACTGTTTTGGGTCCTTCTCTTCAAAAACAGCTACCTTCTTACCATCAACATCAATAAAATCACTTCCCGGAGTAATTTTTGCGGTAAAAGTACCATAATTTGAGTCAAATTTTAATAAATGAGCGAGTGTTTGAATATCAGTCAGATCATTGATTGCAACTATCTCTACTTCTGGATACTTTTCGTGTAAAATCTTAAAAACTTGCCGACCAATTCTGCCAAAACCATTGATTGCTACTTTCATTGCTTTATTTATCCTTTCAAAATCCAGTTATAAGCTCTTTTATATTTGAAACTGTCACAATTGTAACGCAGGAAGTAAAATAAATGAAGCAAAATCTAGTATAAAAACATTGAAGCAAAGAAGAATTTATGCTATAATTTTCAAGTTCTATGGTCCCATCGTCTAGGGGTTAGGACACCAGGTTTTCATCCTGGTAACAGGGGTTCGAGTCCCCTTGGGACTACCAAAAGGGATTTTTCTTTGGAAGAGTCTCTTTTTATATTCGATAATGGTGTTCGAATAATTTCTAATATGTTAAATTATTTGTGCTTGAACATTAATTAGCCCAATGCAACTTCGAACTCTTTTGAAGTACAAATGA
>CAZQGP010000103.1:0-5219 GCA_964593075.1 uncultured Candidatus Saccharibacteria bacterium | reverse complement strand
AAGTTAATCATAAAACAATATTGGTGGCTTCAAGTTATGATGATCCGCCAAGTATGATTTATAACACTCCGTACACAGCTATGACTATTGCTGAATATTTTAGAGATTTGGGACAAGATGTTTTTATTATTCTTGATGATTTGTCGACACATGCGAAATTTTATCGTGAAATTGCTTTAGTTGCTGGATTTTTTCCAGGACGTGATTCTTATCCAGGTGATATTTTTTATGTTCATGCTAGATTATTGGAAAGAGCAGGAAGTTTTATTCACAAATCAAAACGCAATGTTACAATAACTTGTTTGCCAATTGTAGAAATTGTTGAAAGTGATTTGACCGGATATATTCCGACCAATTTAATGAGTATGACTGATGGTCACATATTTTTTGATAACAATGCCTATTTTCAAGGTAGAAGACCAGCGGTCAATTTGGGTTTATCAGTGACACGCGTCGGACGCCAAACGCAAACCAAATTAAAAAGAGAAATCAATCACGAGGCAACTGCTTTTTTGAATAACTATGAAAGAATTCAAACATTTTCTCATTTCGGAGCAGAATTATCATCTTCTATTAGAAATAGTTTAATGCGAGGGGACAAGCTTTATCAATTATTTAATCAAGATTACAAAATGATTGTAACTGATGAAGCACAGGTAGTACTTTTTGCTTTGTGTTGGTTGGATTATTTCAATCAGATGAATCAATCAGATATGGAAAAGTTGAAAGTTGCAATTATTAAAGAATCTGTGGATAAAAAACAATCGGCATTTTTTAAACAATTTGTTGACGCAGCCAATATTCAAGAATTGTTAACCAAAGTCGCAGATAATAAGAAAAAATTATTTGAAATAGG
Source organism: uncultured Candidatus Saccharibacteria bacterium (assembly GCA_964593075.1). Lineage (GTDB taxonomy): Bacteria > Patescibacteriota > CPR2 > UBA1875 > CAIMLA01 > JAQUMB01. The sequence goes on along the minus strand of CAZQGP010000103.1, from coordinate 4,363 downwards.
TGGAATAAAATTAGCCGATACAGCAGAAGAAAAAGCAGCAAAAGAAAAAGCTAAAGTGGTTCACGATGGGCCATTGGGATTAGTGGAGAAGTTGGATGAAGAGAAAGAATTACCATCAGGAAAACACAGCTTTATGGAGAAGTTAAAAGAGAGAATTTAATAAATTCTAAATTCCAAATCCTAAACTCTAAACAAAATCAAAATTGAAAATATTAAATTCAAAAATATTTTGAAATTTGAATTTATAATTTTGGATTTATTTAGGATTTAGAGTTTAGAATTTAGAATTTTGTTTTCCATTTATGCAAAATATAAAGAAGATTATTGCTGATATTTCGCTTACCGATGACATTAAAATGTTGACGCAATCATATGAAGAAATATCAGTGATGAGGATGCAAAAGATTCGCGGATCGGTTTTAAATACGAGACAATTTTTAGGAAAAATTGATGAAATTTTTCAAGATGTAAAAAATTCTTATCACAATCAAATTGTTGCCTTGATGAAAAAAAATAAGAATTATGTCAAGGGGGTTATTAGTACAATGAAAAAGAATGGTAAGACAGTCTCGGTTTTAGTTTCTGCTAATAACAAATTGCATGGCGATATAACCGTTCGTGTTTTTCGACAATTTGTTGTTGACATCAACAAGCAAAATACTGATATTATAATAATAGGCAAGCTTGGAAAAGATCTTTATCATGCCGAGGGAATAACTAAAGAATATCAATATTTTGAGGTTCCTGATCAGGCAGAATTGGGTCCCGAATTATTTACACCGATTATCCACCAGCTTGTAAATTACGAAAAGGTCGAAGTTTATTACGGAAAATTTGAAAGTATTGTCAACCAAAATCCATCAGTGGAAAATGTTTCGGGAAATCAAGAGTTGGAACTAGATGGTAAAAAAAGAGAGGTTATGCATTTTTTATTTGAACCATCTTTGGAAAAGATTTTAGCATTTTTTGAAACGCAGATTTTTACATCGATGTTTAAGCAAACGGTTCACGAATCGCATTTGTCACTTTTTGCATCGCGTATTAACGCAATGGAGTCGGCTTTACAAAATATTACTAGTCAATTAATAATACTCGGTAGTGAAAAGCGTCGGACAAAAAAGTTAATGGATAATAAAAAACAATTGGAAAGAGTTGCTGGCAGACTGTTATGGGCATCGTAAAAAATTAGTAATTTCGTAAGATAAAAATATGACAAAAGGCAGAATAGTCTCAATTAAAGGTCAGGTAGCAGAAGTGGAATTTTTACATCATCCACCAAATATTCATGATTTATTAATTTTGGATCATGATCACAACGTAAAAATGGAAGTTTATTCTTCAGCTTCTCCAACATCTTTTTATTGTTTGTTATTATCATCATCGACAAAGGTCCAACAAGGAGCAGAAGTTGTGAATACCGGGTCTCCAATCACTATGCCAGTGGGTAACGCAGTGTTGGGTCGTGTGGTTGATATTTTTGGTGGTGCGGTTGATGGCTTGGGTGAAATAAAAGCAGAGAGAAAAAGTATATTTCAATCTAATGTTAAATATGATGATGTTTATGTTCCGGCTGAGATTTTGGAAACAGGTATCAAGGCGATTGATTTTTTCTCACCAATTATGAAGGGTGGAAAATTGGGATTGTTCGGTGGCGCTGGAGTTGGTAAGACAATATTGTTAACGGAAATTATTCACAACGTGGTTGTTTTAAATAAAGGTAATAATTTATCTGTCTTTACTGGAGTCGGAGAAAGAACTCGCGAAGGCCAGGAATTGGTTGAGGAATTAAAAAATACTAAAGCTCTTCCATCGGTTAGTTTGATTTATGGACAGATGGGTGAAAATCCAGCGGTTCGTTTCCGCACTGCACATGCTGGCATCACAATTGCTGAACATTTTAGAGACGTATTAGGAAAAAACATTTTATTTTTCATTGATAATATCTTCCGATTTGCCCAAGCTGGTCAAGAATTGTCAACGATTATGAATACTATTCCTTCTGAGTCGGGCTATCAGTCGACTTTAACAACAGAGATGTCTAGTCTTCATGAGCGATTAATTTCTACCAATAAAGCGGCCATTACAGCAATCGAAGCAATCTATGTTCCTTCTGATGACATTACAGATTATGCCGTACAGTCGGTCTTTCCATTCTTAGATTCAATTGCAGTTTTGTCCAGATCCGTCTATCAAGAGGGTAGATTCCCAGCAATTGATTTGCTTTCATCAAATTCAGCGGGTGTGAGCCGTGACATTATAGGGGATGATCACTACAATGCTTTGATCTCAGCTCAAACCTTGATGAAAAAAGCCAATACTTTGGAGAGAATTGTGTCATTGGTCGGTGAGTCAGAATTGTCAAAAGAAGATCAACAAGTCTTTAAAAGAGCCCAGGTTTTAAGAAATTATATGACTCAATATTTCTTTGTGGCAGAAAGTCAGACTGGAAAACCAGGTAGCTATGTGCCTCTTAAAGAAACTGTTGAGGATATTAAAAAGATAATTGCTGGTGAATTTGACGGCTTTGACACTCAATTATTTTTATACCAAGGCAATTTGAAGAATATAAAGTAAATGGCAAATTCATTAATCGATCTTATCATTATCGATACAAACAAAACGATCTATCAAGGCCGCGTTAAAACCATTTCTTCACTTGATGAGAAGGGTAGATTTGATATTCTTCCATTTCATGCGCATTTTATTGCTCTTATTAATAAAACTGTGGTGGTGGTTGAGGAAAATGGAGTAGAAAAGACTTTTACTATCACTGATGGAATTCTAAAAATCCTCGATAATAATGCCAAAATCTTCTTAGGAATTGAAACTATGTAGTGATGCGAATAAAATAAATTCATGCGAATGATACGAATATTCGCATCATTATTCCGGGACGTTGACACTTATTGATGGTTCGGCAGTCACATCTTCGGTGACTTTTGGAGTAACCGCTGTACTTGGTTTGACTGTTGGACTAACTGTTTTTTTGACAGCACTAGATGGCAAGACTTCTGTTTTTTGTGATTGTGTGCCAGTTGGTGTTGTTTCTGGAATATTGAGTGGGGCAACATCAATAATTTTATTTTCTGCTGGTCGATACAATATGGCTTTTTTTGTTTTTACGTAAAGTAAAATTTTGTCGCCATTTTTTGCTTTTGAAAAAAATGCTTGATCTTTTAGCTTACTGACATCGACTATTGTTGCGACTGTTGGGTCTTCGCCTGTTGGTAAATCCATTAATAATTTTATTTTTGCAAGTAGAGCTGATGTTTCGATTTTGGCTGCTTCTGTTGGATTTTTTAAAAGTAGCTGTGCTTGTTTGTATTGATTATAAAAATAAATCGATGCGGTGACTGAACCAATTAATATTGCAAGACAAACAACCATTCCGACCATTGTTAAAGTTTTGTTAGAATTTTTCATATTTATAATGTTAAACAATTAAAAAATATTTGTCAACAGCTATTTTGATTAGTGATGCGAATATATAAGCACCCTCAGGGTGTTTTTAAATAGTGTCATTGCGAACGTAGTGAAGCAATCTTAACAATGTTCGCTTGAGTAGGGAACAGGCATGCCTGTTCCCTACAATTATATATATGTAGGGGGCGAGGCGTGTTTACCCTGAGCGTAGTCGAAGGGACTCGCCCGTGAATATAGGAATTTATAGGAATTTGTGAGCACCCTTAGGGTGTAGTTTGGTTTAGACACCCTGAGGGTGTTCGTCGAGGAAGTAAGAACAGTCAATGCCTGAATATTATAGTGTTTCCTAACCGATCACAGATCCCTTATCCCAAATCACAAATATCCCAGGCTACTAATTGTATTTGTGTCCTCGTTGTTAACACCACTAAGGGTGTGAGATGCAAACGACACCCTCAGGGTGTTTAAATTATTGTCCAAATCGTATTGCTGAATTCTGATTGTAAAGTTGTTTCACCTGCGTACTGGTTAACGCATAATTAAATATTTTCACTTCATCCATTTGTCCCGTCGTGTAGGCGCCATTGGCTTTTCCAATTGTTATGGCGTTGGCTGTAATGACTGTATTTGTTGTGACAACGATATGATTCCAAACATTTGCTTGTAGGGGCGCGGTATTCGCGCCCGTCACACCATTAACATAAATAGTCGGGCTGGAAAACCCAGCCCCTACAGAGATAACACCTGATGCTGCTGTTATATAGGCAGTTGCATTTAAATTAATAATTGATGCTGTATTACTAGTTGGTTTTATCCAGAAAGCAACAGTATTAGTTGAAAGAGTTCCAGGCACGCTGACATAATCATCCACTCCATCAAACTTTCCCGATTTGCCATATTTGCCTGTCTGACCCGCTGACCAGAACGTGGTCCCTGTGCC
>CAZQGP010000102.1:0-4526 GCA_964593075.1 uncultured Candidatus Saccharibacteria bacterium | reverse complement strand
GGAGTTCAGACGTGTGCTCTTCCGATCTTGATGGTTGCCATAACCCCGTTTTTCATTAACTCTGCAACAACAGCCGCCGCCGACACCCCTAATTTCTTAGCTAGGTCCCCAACTGTTATGATGCTTGATATTTTAATTTTTTCTTTTTCCATGTTTTTCTCTAAATACAAAACCCCTATTTTTTTAAAGCAATATCGAGGGGTTTTGAGTTATTATTTAATTCAAACAAAAATAGCTGTCTTTACATGCCTATTTTTCCTCTTTGACTGCCTTTTTCTTTGGTTCCTTTAATGTTTTACTAACTTTCTTCTCCTTCTTTACAACCTTTTCAACCTCTACTTCTTCTGTTTGTTCTTTTTCTGCCTTTTTTTCAGTTACGGCCTTTAAGGATAGGGCTATTTTATGATTATCTTTATCAATATTTAGAATCATAAACTTGTATTTTTTGGCTGTTTCAACCACATCATTAGGATCTTTTATGTGACCTTCGGCAAGTTCTGAAATGTGAACAAGGGCCTCAATATTATCATGAATTCGAGCAAAAGCACCAAAGGGTGTAATTCGAGTGATCTCCCCTTCGACAACTTCTCCAATCTTGAATTTCTTGGCTGTTTCGGCCCAAGGATCTTCAGTCAAACGTTTCAACGAGAGTGAAAATCGATCGTTTTCTATGCCTATAATTAGGGCCTGAACCTCATCCCCCAGTTTTACCATTTTAGTTGGATCTTCGACTCGATCCCAGGCGATTTCCGAAATGTGGACTAAACCCTCAACCCCATTAACATTAATAAAGATACCAAAATCGACAATTCCAGTTACAGTTCCTGTAATTTTGTCTCCAATTACAAATTTATTTATAACTTCAGACATTTCATTCTTTTTTGCCTCTTTTTCAGAGAAAATAAGCTTATTTTCCTTTTCGTCGGCATCTAGAACGATGACATCAATCGGCTTCCCAATTAAACCAGAAAGACGAATTTGTATTTCATCTTTATCGCTGACTCTCGGATAATTTTCTGTCGAAAGCTGTGACACAGGCAAAAAGCCACGGACACCTTCTATCTCCATCAAAAGACCCCCTTTATTGGCATCGATTGGTCGAAGCTTGATCAGCTCATGGGTTTCAACCATCTTTGATAGTCTAGTCCAAATCTTTTCTCGAGACGCTTTTTTCAGTGAGAGAAGAGCATTCCCATCTTCATATTCTGTCTCTAAAACACTCGCCGTGATTGAGTCGCCGATCTTAAGCTCAGAAACAATACTTCGATCTCTAATCTCGGGTCCAACGACTAAGCCCCCACCAAATTTACCAAGATCTAGCCAGATGCCATTCTTGGTAATTGAGACAATCGTTCCTTCTACAGTATCTCCTTCAGATAGCGTCCTAAATGATTCTTCTTCTGAAGCAAGAAGATCTTCCATGCTTAAAACTTGCTTTGTCATAATATCCCCTAATGTGCTTAAATTTATTCGCTATATATATCGCGAACATACACAATTTCTAAGTGCTGTTTCAGGGCACTTGCTAAATACAAATTATATCCGAAATAGCCTTTTATGTAAAGAGTTTATACTTTAAATCGTCTTTCTTACCGATCTTCCGACTCTTAGAATACAATCCTAAACTAAAAACAAGACCAATTAATCCGAGAATTCCTATATTCTCGTTGGGGCCCGAAGAGGTTAACGGGGTACCAGCCTGTCCTGATGAGTTTGAATTTCCAAGCACGGCGGTAAGTGGTTTTTGCTCTCTAATTACAATTTTTTCAACCGTGTTTGGGTCTGATGCACCATTCTGGGCTTTAAAAACTATTTTATTTTCACCCGGATTTAAGAGAAAAAGATATGAAAAATTGCCACTCTTGTCAACAACAACTTTTTTCCCGTTTACCGTCACGGCTGCTTTGCTTAAAGTTTTCCCAGTCAAATTAATACGCTCTTCTGTCGTGTTAGAAATTTCTGGGATTCTCACTTCCAAATTCGGTTTTACCTGAAAAGAGTCTTGGATCTTGATTACACCCCAAATCAATAAACCAAAAATGATTATTAAAGTGATTGGTACTAAGATCTCTTTCAAAAGAGTTTTTGAGAACGTTAATTGCATAATTATGCTCCCTTTTAGGCTCTCATTTTAACACTGAGAGAAAATTATACAATCAAAAAAGACGCCAGTTCCATCTCGTAGGTACGAATCCTACGCTACAGATAATCTCGCGTCCTTTTATAAAGCCTTATGGCCTAATAATCTACAAAAAGAGGGCCAACCAAGCTATGCTCATGTGTCTAGAGAAGAAGCAATGGGATCAAAATAATTTGATATATCCCGCTTTTTTTGACGCGGTACGCGTCCTTCAGTTGACCTTATGGCCTAAGTTCAGTCGAGCCCTCCAGCTATAATCATAAATTTTCAAGGTAATCTCATCGATTACAACTATATATTATCATATAGGTTTAGGTTTGTCAAGTAGAATATTCATAAACTGTGGATAACATATCTTTTTAGCTTTATCTTTGATATAATAATGCTCATGATTAATCCAGAACTTATTTTACCGGGAGGTGATATAGAGAGAACAAAGATTGCCTTTCAATTTGGTGCAGACGCAGTTTATGTGGGACTTAACGAATATTCACTTCGAAAAGCAGAAGTTCGCTTTAGTTTAGACGAGATTAAAGAGGCAATTAGTTATGCACATCGGATAAATAAACGATTATTCGTAACCTTTAATATACTGGCTCATAATAAAGATTTATCGAAACTCAAATCTGAGATGTTAAAAGTGGCAAGCTTTAAACCAGACGCCTTTATTATTGCAGACCCTGGTATTGTCTCTTTATCCCAGCAACTTGCACCAGAAATTCCAATCCACCTATCAACTCAAGCGAATACAATTAATATTGAGGGGGTTAAGTTTTGGCAAAAACAAGGCGTAAAGAGAATTGTATTGGCACGCGAATTATCTTTGGATGAGATAAATGAGATTCATGCTGCGGTCCCCTCCATAGAGCTTGAGATCTTCGTCCAAGGAGCTATGTGTGTTTCATATTCTGGTCGATGTTTATTATCTAATTATATGACTGGACGAGAGGCAAACCTTGGTAACTGCTCACAACCCTGTCGCTGGGATTATAATATGTATATCGAAGAGAAGATGCGTCCAGGTCAATACTACCCTATCTATGAAGAGAGTGACGGTACCTTTGTAATGAGTTCGAAAGACTTACGTTTAATAAAATACTTACCCGAAATTATAGATGCAGGTGTCACAGGACTAAAAGTCGAGGGAAGGAATAAAAGCGAGTATTACCTAGTCACGACTGCTTCAACCTATCGAAGGGCTTTAGAGTTAATAAAAAAACATAACTATACCTTAAAAGATAAGAATTCCTTAGAAAGTGAACTAGAAAAACTAAATTATAGAGGCTATACAACCGGTTTTCTCTTTGGTAAGGCTAAAACAGGCGAGATATCCAAAAAACGTACTGCCACAAAAAGTTGGGATTACGTAGGAATTGTTTGTGACAAGAACAACACCATACTTGTTAAAAATAAACTTAAGGTAAAGGATAAAATCGAAGTAATAACTCCAGATGGGGTTCGGAGTGACGTAATCTTAGATATATGTGACGAAAAATCTAAAAACAATAAATTACTAGAGATTAATCCTGGTTCGGAAGATCAAAAAGCCGTCGTAACTCTCACTAGAATATACCCGATTAATTCAATTTTAAGAAAAAAGCTTTGAAGTAATTAATACAACGCCATGTTACGAAAAAGCAAAAGGACACCTTTCGGTGTCCTTTTTCATAAACTGGCAGCGTGCTACTTTTCCAGGGCTTGATGACCCAAGTATCATCGCCGCAGAGGAGCTTAACTTCTGTGTTCGGGATGGGAACAGGTGTGACCTCCTCGCTATAGCCACCAGATAGCCCAGTACAAATCGTCTAGAATGAGTTGTACGGGGCAAACCGGCGGCTATCGCCAGCTATTTTGATATTATTGTCCAAACTAAAAGGAGAATTTCTCGTTTCGCTCTTTCAATAATTTATATTTTATCACTTACTTTGACTTACTGTCAGTCAAAAATTACCAGTCGACTCCCAGCTATAGTTTGATAAAACAAAACATAACTAGAATACAAATTAAGTCATCGATCTATTAGTACTCCTCAGCTTAATGCGTTACCGCACTTACACCTAGAGCCTATCAACCTCATAGTCTATAAGGGATCTATAACGAAATCTAATCTTGAAGTGGGCTTCGCGCTTATATGCTTTCAGCGCTTATCCCTTCCGAACGTAGCTACTCGGCAATGCTCTTGGCAGAACAACCGATACACCATAGGTTCGTTCGCTCCGGTCCTCTCGTACTAGGAGCAACTCTTCTCAAATTTCAACGCCCACGACAGATAGGGACCGAACTGTCTCACGACGTTCTGAACCCAGCTCGCGTACCGCTTTAATTGGCGAACAGCCAAACCCTTGGGACCTGCTTCAGCCCCAGGATGCGACGAGCCGACATCGAG
>CAZQGP010000101.1:0-10544 GCA_964593075.1 uncultured Candidatus Saccharibacteria bacterium | reverse complement strand
ATATAATCCCATTAGGGTCAACATCCATCGACCATTTATTGTCTACTAATAAATTTATCTTGTGTGTAATTGCCAACATCTCTTCTTTGGGTAAAATTGGAATTTTTAATGTAATCTGCCACCGGTATTTATTTGCGAGCTTTGGTATAAAGGCGGGAGACGGGCCCAGTATGGTTAAAATTGTCTTTCCAAGTTCACTTGATAATTTTTTAGCCAATAGATTTGCTTGTAATTCGGCCTTTTCATAAACAGAATCATTATACATTAGTTTAATCAATTGGGCAAAAGGGGGATAGTTTAATATCTGACGTTCCTTAATCTCAGTATTATAGAATCCAAGATAGTCATGTTTACTCGCATATATAATTGCTGGATTATCGGTATTATAAGTTTGTAATACGACTGAACCAGAATGTCTGCCCCTACCAGTCCTACCGGCTACCTGAGTTAATAAATCAAAAGTCCGTTCACTCGCGTTATAATCAGGAAAATTAATCATTGTATCGGCCGAAATAATCCCGACTAAACCCAGATTATCAAAATCCCAGCCCTTGGTAATCATTTGAGTTCCAATAAGTACGTCTATTTTATGTTGAGCAAAATTGTTATACAAAAAGTCATGACTTCCACTTTTTTTGGTTGTATCTCTGTCCATTCTCTCTATAATATATTGATTATTAATCAGTTTCTTTAGTTCTTCTTCTACCCTCTGTGTGCCAGTTCCAAAATATTTAATCGAAGCACTTTTGCAGGTAGGACAAAGAATCGGGAGTCCTTCTTTGTAATGACAGTGATGACAAACAAGCCGCAAGGGTTTGTAATGAAAGGTGAGAGGGAGATTGCAATTTGGACAATTAGCGACGTAGCCACAATCACGGCAATTTACAAACGTTGACATACCTCGACGATTTATAAAGAGTAAAATCTGTTGTTTTTTTGATAGAGTTTCTTGAATTCTCTCAACCAATTTTTCAGAAAAAATACTTTTGTTACCGAACTTAAACTCATTTCTCATGTCAACAACCTCAACTTTGGGTAGAGAAACTTGAACAATTCTTTTGTTCAAGGTATGGAGTTTATAATGGCCAATTTGGGTTTGATAAAAACTCTCTATTGATGGAGTGGCACTTCCTAGCACGAGAGTCGCCTTACTTAAAATTGCTAATTTTTCAGCCACTTTAACCGTCTGATAGCGAGGAGTTTGGTCTTGTTTATAGCTATTCTCGTGTTCCTCATCAACTATAATCAGTCCAAGGTTTACAAGAGGGGCAAATAAGGCGCTTCTGGAGCCGACTACTATTGATTTCTCTCCCTCTAAAATTGATTGCCAATTTGCAAATCTTTCAGTCTCTTTTAAATAGCTGTGTAAGATAGTTACCTCTTTGCCAAACCTAGCTTGAAACCGATCAAGGGCTTGTGGAGTTAGGGAGACCTCTGGAACCAAGACAATGGCGGCCTTTTTCTCTAGAAGTGTTTTCTCTATTAATCTCATATATATCTCAGTTTTGCCAGAACCAGTTACCCCGAAGATTAGGTTTGGTTTGCCTGAATGGTTTGAAAGAATATCATTAATAACTTTTTTCTGATCAACGGTTAGTGTAGGCTTAGAGTCAGTTGGTAGTGGCGCTATATTTGAAGATATAGCGCGACGCTTTACGGCTAGCCCTTTTGGAATTATGGTTTGGAGTACACTCGTGATTGAAGCGCAGTAATAGTCACTTATCCAAAAAGCTGTTTCAAGAAGAGATTTGTTGATTATCGGATGATCAAAAACTACTTTCGTAATTTCTTTAGTTTTAAATTTTGGCTTTAGTGTTTTATCCAAAACTAAGCCAATCACACTCTTCTCTCTCAAGGGGATTAGGACGCCTTGCCCAATAATAAGTGTTTCTTCACTACTGTAAGTCAGTACGCTTGTTTCTCGCCCAAGATAAGATAGTGGGGCAATCTGATAATAATTCATTATCTATATTTTACTTGCCTAGAGCAATTTTGTGAATCATTCTTTACGTGATTACTAAAATCAGTTATTATTACAAGGTAAAAATTGGTATTTATGAAAAAGAAAAACCGAACATGGCTTAGATTATTTTTTTTGTTATTTTTAGTTGCGATCGCTTTAGTTATAGATTGGCCAAAAGAAGTTAGGGTTCAGATTCCCAAACCAATTATAAACTTTGAAAGCAAAGCCCCATTTGTAAAGTTTAAGACGAAGGGGAACCTTGTTGACTACAAGCTTAATCTAAATATTAAAGAGGGGCTTGATCTTCAAGGTGGAAGCTCAATGACATATTCTGCCGATTTATCGAAGATACCGGACAAAGACAAGGCGAGTGCCATGGAATCACTTCAAAAAATTATTGAAACTAGGATAAACGCTTTTGGATTAACGGAACCGGTGGTACGAACTTCAAAAAGTGGTAGCGATAATCGAATAAATATTGAGCTTCCAGGTATAAAAAACACTGATGAAGCAATTGATTTAATAGGTAAGACAGCTCAACTTGAATTTAAGGAATTTAAAGGACAAGAGTTTGTATCAACTGGCTTAACGGGCAAAGATTTGAAGAAAGCGACAGTTGTCTTTGATCCAAACACGAACAAACCGCAGATATCACTCGAGTTTACTTCTGATGGCGCTAAGAAATTTGAAGAGATCACAGGCAGAAATGTAGGGCAACAAATTGCTATTGATTTAGACGGAAAGATAATCTCTGCTCCTAAGGTGAATGAAAAAATCTCAGGTGGTAACGCTCAAATCACTGGTGAATTTGACATTAAAGAGGCGAATGCTTTAGCAATTCAGTTGAACGCAGGCGCATTGCCTGCCCCGATAAAAATTATCGAACAAAGAACGATTGGAGCAACTCTTGGACAGGATTCAATTAACCGAAGTCTGATTGCCGGGATAATCGGCGTTTTGGCAGTTTGTATCTATATGTTAATATATTATCGCTTGCTTGGTGTTTTTTCTACAATCGGCCTCGTTTTGTACTTAATATTTATGCTGGCTCTCTTTAAATTATTTGGAGTGACATTGACGATGGGGGGAATTGCAGGATTGATTCTTTCAATTGGGATGTCAATGGAAACAGATGTTTTAGTTTTTGAACGGATTAGAGAAGAATTAAGGGGTGGTCATTCTTTCATTTCAGCCTTAAGGCTCGGGTTTGTAAAAGCTTGGCCAAGTATTCGGGATTCAAATGCGGTGAGTTTGATTATTTGCGCGATTTTATATACTGCCGGTGGTATGATTCGGGGCTTTGCGATAGTTTTAGCTCTCGGTATTATTGTGGGGTTATTGACCACTTTTCTAGGGACAAGAACCTTAATTGATCTTATCTCAAAAAAGAAATTTGTAAAAAAGCCCTGGTTTTTCCGGGTTGAAAAAATAGAGGAAATCACATGAACCTAATAAAATACCGAAAATGGTGGTATATTCTATCCTTCATAATTATTATTCCAGGCACAATTTCATTAGTGCTCTATGGATTAAAGCCATCTATTGATTTTACGGGCGGAACTGTCATTGAAATTGAGGGTTTGAAAGATAAAGTTAAAGTTGAGAAGCTAGCTAAAGACGCAAAATTCGAGAACATTACGCTTACAGAAACCGGAAAGGGTTATATTATTCGCTCGAAACCTGTTTCTGAAGAAAATCATAAGAGTTTTAAGGCAGAACTTACAAAAAATAATGGAGCGACGGAAGTAAGGATTGAAACCGTCGGCCCTTCAATCTCAAAAGAGATTACAAATCGAGCCTTTATTTCAGTTATTCTTGCTTCAATCTTAATTATTCTCTATCTTGCCTATATGTTTAGAAGGGTTCCTAAGCCAGCCAATTCGTGGGCCTTTGGAATAACCGCGGTTTTGGGAATACTCCATGACGCACTGGTTTTGCTTGGAATTTTTTCTCTTTTGGGACATTTTTTTAATGTAGAGGTCGATCCGCTATTTATTACGGCTATCTTAACTGTAATCGGTTTTTCGGTTCATGATACGGTTGTGATCTATGATCGAATTAGAGAAAATCTTGTAAAAGGAACAAGCGAAACTTTCGAAGAGGTCGTAAATAAAAGTTTGGTTGAGATGTTAGACCGAGATATAAGTACCTCGTTTTTAGCTTGGATTATTGTATTTGTTCTATATTTATTTGGCGGAGAAAGCATCAAATTCTTCGTCTTGGCTCTGGTCATTGGTATTCTGCTCGGAACATATTCGTCGATATTTAATTCGGCTTCTTTGTTGGTTACGTGGCAAAATTACAGAGATAAACGCCATAAATAACATAGCAATTATATAGGGTGAGATGAAAGCAAATAGAGATTTTCAAGTTCAAAAAAAATGGAAATTTCTGGACAACACTTGTCCAGTTTTTTCTTCTGAGAAAATACATCCTGAGATTGCTAAACTTTTAAGTCACAAGGGGATTAAGAGCGAAACAGAAGCTCTAAAATATTTGTATCCTGATTATAATGAACTCTCTGACCCGTATTTGTTAAAGGACATGGAAGAAGCCGTAGACAAAATTACAAGCGTCTTAGATAAGAAGGGTAAGATTGCGATTTACGGTGATTATGATGTTGACGGAATTACTGCTACAGCCATTTTGATTAAATTTTTTACTTTAATTGGAGCAGATGTTATAAGTTATATTCCAAAAAGGAGCGAGGAGGGCTACGGGCTGAATTCTGGGGCGCTTGATGAGCTTAGCAAGAAAAAAGTGGAATTAATTATCACCGTAGATTGTGGCACAGCTTCTCTTGATGAAGTTCTTTATGCTAAGAAACAGGGAATGGATATAATTATAACCGACCACCACTCCATAAAAAACATCGAAGGACAAGAATGCTTACCAGATGCATTAGTTATAAACCCCAAGAGAAGTAAATCTCATGAAGCATATTACAATCTTTGTGGCGCTGGAGTCGCCTACTATCTAGTGCGGGCTTTTGTAAAAAAGAAACCTGGCATAATCCCTCTCGAATACGAAAAATGGTGGCTTGACTTAGTCTCTTTAGGTACAATTTGCGATGTAGTCCCACTAGTTAAAGACAATCGAATTTTGGCCAAGTTCGGCCTTAAAGTACTGTCAAAGAGTCGCAATGTGGGTCTTAATGCTCTAGCCAGGGTCTCAGAAATGAATTTAAGCGACGTTGATAGCTACAAGGTTGGATTTGTCTTAGGTCCCAGGTTAAATGCCGCTGGCCGCCTTGAAACGGCTAATAGTAGCCTTGATCTATTGTTAGAAGAAGAGACGATCAAGGCCATAACCCTAGCCAATGAATTAAATACAATAAACATTATGAGACAAGAGGTTACCGAAAAAATTGTCAACGAAGCCAGAGATATAATTCTTAAAGAAGGACTAGCTCAAAAACGAAAAATATTGTTATTACAAAGTAAAGAATGGCCTGCTGGGGTTGTCGGAATTGCTGCTTCAAGACTTGTTCAAGAGTTCTCACGACCCGTATTGATCATGGAGGCAGATGGAGACGAACTTAAGGGCTCCGCGCGCTCTATTGATGGTTTTAACATTGTAGAAGCCTTGGCCAAATGCAGCGAATATCTTATACAATTCGGAGGGCATGCTCAAGCCGCGGGATTTAAATTGAAGAAGGAACACTTTCTATTATTAGACGAGAAGCTTATTTCTATCTCAGATAAAGAAATAGAAACCATAAATTTGGTGCCAGAATTGATAATTGACAATATGTTATTGTTCAAAAATATTGATCAAGAACTTGTCGATTCATTGACTGATTTAGAACCGTATGGAACAGATAATTTTAAGCCGGTTTTCGCCTCAGAACAGGTTAGGATTAACCAAAATTTGCTAGTAGGGAAAAATAAAGAGCATCTCAAACTAGTTTTGAGTGATGGGAATATAGACTTAAACGGGATAGCATTTCAGTATGGACAGATATGTAAACTAAAGAAAAGTGATATGATAGATCTCGCATATACGATCGAAATTAACGAATGGAAACAGCAAAAAAAAATCGACCTACATATTATAGACATAAAGGTTAGTCATGATTAGTCCAAACATGATACAAATTGATAAAATCTTAAATAAATTAAAAGCCAATTATCCTGAAGCGGATATAGAGTTGGTCAAGGCAGCGTTTCTTTTTGCTGACGAGAAGCACAATGGGCAGAAAAGATTATCAGGTGATAAATATATTACTCATCCAGTTGCGGTTGCTGAAATATTAACTGATTTATATCTAGATGATGTAACCATTGCTGCCGCTCTACTTCATGATACGATTGAAGACAGCGATGTAACCGAGATTGAGTTACGTGATAGATTTGGCGAGAAAGTGGCAGAACTTGTCAAAGGAGTCACGATTTTAGGCGAAATCGACTTCTCGAAATTGCCAGATCAGGAAATACAGGAAGCAAAGTTTCAAGCCGAGATAGAGAATTTAAGGCAATTCTTTTTGGCGGTTGCTAAAGATATAAGAGTTGTATTGATCAAATTAGCAGACAGGTTGCATAATATGAGAACCTTGGATTTTTTATCAATCTCAGACCGAAAAAGAATATCTAGGGAGACTCTCGAGATATTTGCACCGCTTGCAGACCGACTCGGGATGGGGCAGATAAAGGCTGAACTAGAAGATTTGGCGTTTAAGCACTCTAACCCAGAGGCCTATAAGCATATTTCTCTAATAATGGCTAAGGGGGAGAGAGAAAGAAAAAAATATTTAATCCAAATTAAAAATGAGATTTTGACAGAACTCGAAAAAGAAGGAATCAAGGCACGAGTTGATGGCCGAGTTAAGCATCTATATTCTGTCTACAAGAAGTTGAATAAAGTGAATCAGGACTTTAGTAAAATATATGACTTAATGGCAGTTAGGGTTGTAGTAGAAACGGTTGAGAATTGCTACAAAACAATGGGGATTGTTCATTCAAGATTTAAGCCCATGATCTATCTGATAAAAGATTATATCGCCGTTCCTAAACCAAATGGTTATCAATCTCTCCATACAACGGTTTTTGGAGTTAAGGGGAAGATAACCGAGATACAGATAAGAACTGAGTTGATGCACGAAGAAGCCGAACAAGGAGTGGCAGCTCACTGGCACTACAGTGAAAGTAAATTAAGTGTCTATGAGAAAGGATCTAGCTCTTTCGCTCCGGAAGAAAAATTGGGATGGGTTAATAAATTGGCAAATTGGCAGAAGAACATTACTTCAAGCCAAGAGTTTACTGAAAATTTAAAAATTGACCTTTTTAACGATAGAATTTTTGTTTTTAGTCCTCAAGGCAATATCTTTGATCTGCCCGAAGAAGCCACCCCAGTTGATTTTGCTTATGAAGTACACTCGACAATTGGTCAAAGATGTCGCGGAGCCAAGGTTAACGGAAGAATCGTTCCATTAAATTACCAACTCTCTAATCGGGATGTTGTTGAGATATTATTAGCCTCAAAAAATGATAAAAAGGGGCCAGCGAGAGATTGGCTTGAATTTGTAAAAACCGCAAAAGCTCGCCAGAAAATAAGAAGTTGGTATAAAAGATTTAATCGAGATCAGAGCCTTGAGGATGGTCAGAAACAACTTGCTTCAGAGTTAAAAATATTTAGTCTTGAGGAAAAGGATATTAATAGTGATCAGAAAGACAAGATTATTAATAACTTAGGAATGAAACATTGGGACGACTTGGTCGCAGCGATTGGCGATGGGACGATTACGGCCAAGCAAGCTATCAAAAAAATCGTGGGTCAGAAGTTATATGCCGACCTTGACAACAAGAAAGAGAGTAGAGCTACAAGTGAAGAGCCAAAAGAGAACCAGAAAGGAAGTGAAAATTATGGCAGTCTCTCTGGGATATTAGTAAGATATGCTGATTGTTGCAAACCCAAAAAAGGTGATAGCGTCAGAGGCTTCATTACTCAAGGTCAGGGAATAACGATTCATAGAACTGAATGTCATAGCCTCTTAACAAGCTCTCAAGAAAAAATAATTGAAATCGATTTTGCTGAAACTGAAAAGATCCTTACTACTGTTGAAATTGTCGGGCAGACAAGAGTTGGTTTTGCCAGGGATGTTACGGCGTTAATTGCAAAAGAGAACATAATTATCAATGATTTGAAGGCCTTTAGTATTCGAAAAGAGGTTAGTTTGATAAAAGTCGCTTTTTTTGTGGATAATCCGGCGATTATTACGGATTTACTGCCAAGGCTGGGTCAAATCGAAGGGGTAGAAACGGTTCGTCGAAAATAAGCGCTTGCAGGAGTGAATTTGATATGATAAAAATAATAAGCAATGACTAAAAAAACTTTTCAAGCCCCCAGAGGAACGAGAGACTTATTACCAGATGATCAAGTCTATTTTGATTATTTAAATTCGACCTTTAAAAACGTTGTCAAGGCGGCTGGTTTTAGGCAGATTACAACACCCGCTTTTGAGGACACAAATCTCTTTGTCCGAGGGGTTGGCAAAGAAACCGATGTTGTTGATAAAGAGATGTATTCGTTTGTCGATAAGTCAAATAATTCTCTGACTTTGCGGCCAGAAGGGACAGCCCCAATAGTCCGTTCATATCTTGAAAATGGGATGCAGGCATGGCCACAACCAGTTAAGCTTTATTATACAATGTCCATGTATCGATATGATCGCCCACAAGCCGGAAGATATCGAGAATTTTGGCAATATGGGTTAGAAATGATTGGAGACAAAGAGCCCTTTGCAGACGTTATGGTAATCTCAACGGCCTACAGGTTCTACCAGAAACTGGGGTTAGCGGATCACATCACTTTGCAACTAAATAGTATTGGATGTCAAAAATGTCGTCCGAAATATATAAAAGAACTAACTTCTTTTTATAAAGAAAATGAAAAGAAAATTTGTAATAACTGCAAATCTCGCGTAGAGTCAAACCCACTTAGATTATTGGATTGCAAGGAAGCAAAATGTCAAGCACTGATTGAGGAGGCTCCACAAGTAATTAATTTTCTATGTACTGAATGTCATGATCATTTTAAGAAAGTATTAGAGCTTTTAGATGAGATAAATGTAACATACGAGATAAACCCGAGGTTGGTTCGAGGACTAGACTACTATACAAGAACTGTATTCGAATTTTGGACAGATAGAGACGGATCTCAAAACGCTTTGTGTGGTGGTGGGCGCTATGATAATTTGGTGGAAAATTTTGGAGGGAAATCAACGCCAGCCCTTGGATTTGCCGGAGGAACTGACAGAACGATTGAATTTATTAAGAGTCACCCCGAAATAGAGATTTTAGAAAGCAGAAAAGTTGATATCTTTGTTGTTCAATTGGGAAATGAAGCGAGAAAAAATTGTCTTAAGCTTCTTAGCTCTTTTTGGGACGAAGAAGTTGCCGCAGAGGGAGGATTGGACAAAGAGGGAATCTCGGGGCAGCTTAGCCATGCGAATCGATTGCAAGCCAAATACGCTCTAATTATCGGGCAAAAAGAAGCATATGACCAGACGGTAATTATAAAAGAGATGGCCTCAGGAAACCAGGAAACATATCCACTAGACAAGATAGTAAAAGAGATTAAAAAGAGACTAAAATAAGACCAATAAAAAAGAGACGGTATAATCACCGTCTCTTTTTCTATTTTCTATTTATTTTGATTTAGCCAGTGTAGCCGAACGAACGAGCTATAGACAACACTTTTTCAACGTAGCTATAACTATGGTTATATCGGTACAAAGCACCTGAGACATTACCACTTGATCCACCATTTGCGGCCATATACTTGGCCCCGGTGTATATCGCATCGTGTACGTCATTGATCAGAGCGACACCATCACCGTCACCATCTTGAGCATAAGCTGCAAAGGTACTAGGCATAAATTGCATCGGACCTTGAGCTCCAGCGTAACTAGCGATACTTGTATCGCCTCGTTGGCCGGTTTCTACGTAGTGTACGGCAGCTATAATCTGTTTTGGGACACCATAGATTCTTTCAGCTTCAGCATAAATGCTGTCAAAGCCTCCAGAAGTAGTCACAGCTATACTCTGAGTTGCTTTTTGAGCTGCAGCTAAAGCGGCTTCTTGTGCAACTCTGGCTGCCTCAGCGGCTTTTTGTGCTTCTATTTTCGCTTTTTCTTCAGCGATTGATTTTTGATATTCAGCTAATTGTGTCTTAGCCTTTTCTTCAGCAGTCGGAATACGATCTGCTTGATAGGTTTCTCTAATTGTTTGTGCGATATTCGCCTCGCTTACGGCGCTTGTCTCTATTACTTGAGGTTCTTTCGCATAAGCGATTTTTACCTCAGATAGTCCTAAAGGACTTTTCGCAACTATGAAGACAAATAGCATAGCAGCGATAGTTTTTTTGTTCATTTTGTTGAACAAACCTTCCTTTCCACCCTCAAGTCGGATTATCTCCAACTAAAAACCCAAGTTACTTGGGAATACGTTATAATAGCATAAAACGATTACTATGTCAATAGTTATTTACACTACAGTTCGGAATTTTACACGATAACGTCTATCTTGTCAATAACAACCTATGGGTATATTATTAAACCTATATTAAGAACCACTATATAAGG
>CAZQGP010000100.1:0-5404 GCA_964593075.1 uncultured Candidatus Saccharibacteria bacterium | reverse complement strand
CAATAGGCCCACTCCAGAGATCTTGGGATTTCTGATTGGAGCGACTATTCTTACTTGCTTCGGTCTTTTGGATGATATCTTCGATTTCCCTCCAGCCACTAAGTTTTTCGGTCAAATATTGGCGGCACTTATCGTCATATATTCGGGGGTGCGGATTGAGTTTATTACAAACCTTGTGACCAATCATGGAACGACAATTGATCTTGGTTTTCTCTCTCTTCCCTTTACTTTCTTTTGGATTATTGGGATTACAAATGCTATTAATTTTATAGACGGACTCGATGGCTTGGCGGCCGGGGTTTCGGGGATTGCCGCATGGACTTTAGGAATAGTTGCTCTGATGACGGGACGCTACGATGCTGCAGTTCTGGCTTTTACACTTGGGGCCGCTGCCTTTGCTTTCTTGCCCTTTAACTTTTCGAAGAGAAAGAAAATATTTATGGGAGATTCTGGGTCAAACTTTTTGGGCTTTAGCTTGGCGGTTGTCTCTATCATGGGAATGGTCAAGATTGCAGCCGCTTTTTCAATGTTATTGCCGATGGTAATCCTGGCTGTCCCGATTTTTGATACTTTGTTTGCGATAGTTAGGAGACTTATCTCGGGAAAGAGCCCTTTTCAGCCAGACGCGGCGCATTTACATCACAGAATTGTCGGTTTAGGATTTTCTCATCGTCAAACAGCTTTGATTATATACGCAGTTAGTTTAGTTTTGGCTGGAGCCTCTATCCTTTCCTTGGGGATTGCCAAAAAATACGCCGTCGTTATCTTCATTTCCGCGGCCGCTTTTCTAATTTTAGGCGCTTGGTTGTTGGGATTATTTAAGCCTGCTTCAAAAACAACTAAAAGCACTCAATAAAGTAAATTGTTTATTATAATATGGGAGTTCGCCTTTATAATATTATTAATTATAAAGACAAAATATTTCTTATCAGCTAAAATATAGTAAAAGGAGACTAGATGAAAGAAGTGAAGGCAGTTATTGATCGTTTTGAAAACGATCTGGCGGTCTTAAAGATAGACGGGAATGAGATTATTTGGCCCCGAGAAGAGTTGCCGAATAGTTTTCACGAAGGAGAAGCTATTGTTTTCCAAATTTTGGCTGATCATGAGGCAGATAAGGATCGTGAGCAAAGAGCCAAGGATTTCTTGAACGAACTATTAAAAAATGAAGAAGAGCCCAAGACAAACAATTGAAGTCAAACACATCAGGATTTATTTAATAATCGGCGCAGTTTTCTGTGTCTATTTTTTACTTCTAGCAATTTCTGCTATTTTTTTTGAAAAAAGATTTGGGTTTAACGCAAAAGTGGCCGGGGTTGACGTATCATTAAAATCAAAAAATGAGGCAGAAACAACCATAAATAACGCCTGGCAGAAATATCAAGCGGGGGATATCGTTTTGTCTGGGCAAAAAATTCCAACTAGCGATCTAGTGACTGGAATTGATGTGAAAGAAAGTGTCGACAATGCCCTAAATGTCCAGCAAAAAGGCTATTTGAAGCTTGATGTTTTCTGGGGAACAAATAATTCAGCTTTTATTTCAATAAACAATGAAAAGATATCGAATCTATTATTAGAAAAATATGATGAATTAACGATTCCATCTGAAAATGCTCAGGTAGTCATCGATAAAACAGCGAAAATATTTTTGGAAAAGGAGGGGAAAAGGTTATTGTTGCCAGAGAGTCGCGAAGTGGTAATTGATGGACTAAGCCAATTTAGTTTAAAAAAAGATTATGTTACACGATCGCCTGGTGTTTCTTTTACGAGTAAAGAAGCCGAAGGTTTATTAACAGAAATCCAGGCTCTGGTGTCAGAACCGATTATGTTAAGTTCAGATAGAGGCAATTTTGAGATAACTTCAGAGAAGCTAGAATCTTGGTTGAAGATTTCGCCAACTTCGCCCAAAACCGTGATACTTATAGATAGCATATTGCCCAAGGAAACCCTCTCCAGTTATAATTATTTTGATCAAAGTATGGTTAATTTGTATATACAAGAGATAGCGGGAAAAATAAACCAAAATCCCGAAAATGCTCAACTTGCAGTGCAAAACGGACAAATCGTTGTAACAAAGCCAGCCATAACTGGCTACTCCTTAGATCAGCCCAGTAGCGCGACCCAAATTCAGAAAATAACAACTGATGCTAGAGAATTGGAATTAAAAATTGTGACCACTCCAGCTGAAGTACGAGAAGACAATTTAATAACTTTAGGTTTAAAGGAACTGGTCTCGACTGGTTGGTCAAACTTTGCTGGCTCGCCGAACAATCGAATTCACAATGTTAAGACAGGAGCATCAAAATTCAATGGTGTTTTAATTAAACCGGGAGAAGAATTTTCGTTTAATAAGGCGCTCGGACCAGTAGAGGCCTACACAGGCTATCTCCCAGAGCTTGTAATCCTTCAAGACAAAACTGTGCCACAGTATGGAGGAGGGCTCTGTCAGGTCTCATCAACGGCTTTTAGAGCTGCTTTAAACAGCGGGTTACCCATCTTAGAGAGAACTATGCACGCTTATCCGGTTTCATACTACAAACCCTACGGTGTTGATGCGACTATCTATTTGCCAGAACCAGATTTGGTTTTTACTAACGACACGGGTAAATATATAATGATTCAGACACGAATAGAAGGGACGAAACTCTACTTTGATTTTTATGGAACAAAGCCTGCGAGAACCGTCAAGTTTGCTGGAGACAAAGGAGCTGCTGGGGCGGTTGATTTGATAGAAAATGTCTCTCCAGCCATCTACGACGCAGGAGCTAGGGGACAGGGCTCATTCACAGCCGCCTTCTACCGATTTATTTACAATACCAGTGGTGTTTTATCTAATTCGTCTTCTTTTATCTCAAAGTATGATTCTCCGGATAAATATCCACATTAATCATATTGTCTGGAAAAAGAAAAAGTGAAAGATGCTGCACCTAACCAAAAATATTATAAGCTATTCACTCTTTAATAAGCGTAGTAGAATGTACCCATGATTTAATTATCATGTTCTTTGATGATTCTGAAGATTTAAACGATGAGATGGATTTTTATCAATACTCAGTTGTGAGAGTTAAGAGGACTTTACTTACCGTTTTGTTGATCTAGAGTTAACTTTGAGGGAAGCCGTTTAATCGGTAACTTTAACTTTTGTTTGCAAATTGATAAATTAATACAAACCCGGTTTTCAGTAGGGGACAGACGTTCAATCTGCCGACACAGCACAAACCGAAGGAGCTTAGATGCCAAAAAGTAGAAAAGTCAAACTATCTGCCTGGAGCGGTGACGGCCCAACGGCTCAAGCAACTAAGACCATACGTTGTCCTGATTGTAACTCAGGGGTAAAGATAAAGATAAGTCGAGATGGACAGACCGAAGCGGCTATTTGTCCGTGCTGTCGTTTGCTTCTTAATTAAGTTTTAATCAGAATTCCGTCAAAGAGCTAGGCCCATATTTTGTGGGCCTTTCTCAATTTTCGTATGAAATTACATTTATTGTTAAAGCGTCGTTTTGGCTACGAAATTTATGCCCAAAAAATGCTTTACAATAGTCAGCTTAAGGCTATAATTATTATTTATATAAAGCATAAAAGTGCTTGAACCTTGAATAATTATGAAAACATCTTGGTATTATTTTTAAGCCAGCCGTCTCGCAAGACATCGTCCTGTATAAAAAGTTAAAAACAAGAGAGAAGCGCTTCTGCTCATCAAAAAAACAGGAGAAACAAATGTGGTCAAACTTAGCTGTAGAAGGCAACGTGCCATCATCGTCACATGATTTTATTGAAGAGCTGACCGTAAGTCATCACCTTCCACCAGAAGACTGCGAAATCATCTACCTGGATGGACGCCTGTTTGCCATAGAGACCGTCCAAGAAGTTTAGCTCATAATTGCCTTCAGGGTTACCAAATCTGCGCAAAAACGCAGTTTTGGTAACCCTGGCCAACATAACATAATTATCATAACCTACCTTTCTTTACACAGCATTCAGGCTGTGTTATTTTGTTTATAGAATAACGTACCTTGTCGCAAATCGTTTGGGGGGGGTGATCAAAAAGAAGGCCCAAGGAGAAACTTGCTGCTATTTCTGCTGGGAGATAATAGAAAAAGGACAATCTCATAAACATCACCTAAACTTTCCAAGAAGAGACAACAATGGGTTTGGCCAGATACAAGTAGATTGTCATCAAGAGTGCCAAGATGAGTTCCATCACTTTTTCCAGATAAATTGCAGATGGCTGGAGGAGTGGCAAAGAAAATGTGGAGCATGTAACCCTGTTTGGGCCTTACAATGTGCCTATAACAACACTAGATTCGGGAAAATTGATAGCGAAGAGCTATCTCTAATTCTCAAAGAAAGAAAGTGGTGGGCAGAAGAAGCTGAGAAGGCCAAAGAAGCGAAAAAACGAGAAAGAGTTTATTTTCAAAACCAAGCATTTGCGGCAGACTGAACTTCCCAAATCTGGGGCTGACACTATGGCAATTATCACTTGCCTTAATGACAGCCCCACAAACTTCTAATATTAAATTACCACTTATTCTGGTGGATTCGTTCTTTATTATAATAACTTTTTGTGTTGTAAGGATGAGCCGGATATCCAATTGAAATAAGAGAATGAGGGGAGATATTGTCAGGCAAGTTAAGAAGTTTTTTCATACCACTCTCTACTTCTTTTAAAGGATAATTGGCGGTCCAAACGGCACCAATTCCCTTATCGTGAGCCGCCAAGAGTAGGTTTTCTGCCGCAGCGGCGCAGTCTAATACCCAACAACCTGGATATTTTTCTAAATTCAGATCAGCGCATATAGCAACGGCGACATTCGCATTGGCGACCATTGACGCCGTTTTGTGAAATATAGGAATCTGGGCTAGAATCTTTTTGTCTTTTATAACAATAAAATGCCAAGGTTGTGCATTCCCGGCGGAAGGAGCTTGCATGGCTGCTTTAATTAAGTCGTTAATGTCTCTACTGGAAACAACTTGGTCTGTGTATGCTCTTACACTCCGACGCGTCAATATAGCCCTGTTCGTATTCATTTATTTTTTGGGAATATCTCTTAATCTTCTTCTTGCCTCAGCGAGGTCGATGACATTCTCTGGGGTTTTTGGGTTTGTCGCGGGTTTTATAATAGTAATAGCCTCATCTGCATCTTCCACCGTTCCAATTTTTACATCGGTAACTGGTAAACTTTCTATGTCATTTTCGTCGGTGATTCTGATTGGACCAAATTCAGATAAACCCTTTAGAGTTTCGTCAATCTCTGCATCCGTTATTCTGCTTTGAGAAAAATCACTTGTTGTCTCTGGACTGATTGATTCGTTTGACATATATTTCTCCTTTATCGTAATCAGTTTATCTTGGTAATCCCCATAAGTCAATTATGCAGGTTGTTCTTGCTGTCTCTTATACAC
>CAZQGP010000099.1:0-7548 GCA_964593075.1 uncultured Candidatus Saccharibacteria bacterium | reverse complement strand
ATTTCAATGTTGGTTGGAATCTATGATATCGCTAGTCTTTTGATAATATTCTTTTTAAATGCCTCTATGATCTTATTTGGCTGGATGATGGAATTACACAATCAAACGACAACTAGGACTAACTGGACTTCATTTATTTTTGGCTCTATATCGGGTTTAATTCCTTGGGTAGCAGTTACTATTTATCTAATTGGCTCTGGCAGTAATGGTGGCCAAGTTCCGAGCTTTGTTTACTGGATTTATGGCTCTCTTTTCTTTTTCTTCAATGTTTTTGCTATCAATATGGTTCTTCAATACAAAAAAATTGGACCATGGAAAAATTATGTTTATGGCGAAAAGGCATATATTGTACTCTCCTTGGTCGCCAAAAGTCTTTTAGCTTGGCAGGTCTTCTTCGGCACGTTACGACCGATGTAATTTAGAGTTGATTCTGTTAAAATGTTTTTATTAAACTAAATAAGGATAGGAGTATTAGATGGAGGATACATTACACAACTTAACAAAGGCTTTCGTGGGGGAGAGTCAGGCCAGAAATCGCTATACCTTTTACGCAAAAGCGGCTCGAGACGAAGGATACGAACAAATAGCGGAGGTTTTCGAGTTAACAGCCAACCAAGAAAAACAACACGCCAAAAATCTTTTTAAATTAATTAGCACCTTAAACACTTCGAGAGAGGCCGTCAAGGTGGAGACAGAAGCACCAACCGTGTTCGGTACAACAAGTGAAAACTTGAAAGCAGCAATTAGTGGAGAAAACTTTGAACACACTATAATGTATCCTGAGTTTGCAAATACGGCTGAAAGCGAAGGCCATCAAGATATCGCTAATCGCCTTAAGGCTATCGCAAAAGCCGAAGAGCATCACGAAGAACGTTACCAAAAGCTATTGACGGAAATTGAAAATGGTTCTGTTTTTAAGAAGAACCAAGAGTCTTCCTGGGTCTGCAGAGAGTGCGGCTATGTTCATCTCGGAACAACCCCGCCAGACATTTGTCCGTCCTGTGATCACGCCTCTGCTTTTTTTCAACTTAAATGCGAGGATTATTAATGGAAGAGATTGAACAAGAAACCATCGAGCCTGAACTTCTAAATGTAGGGCCCAAAGAATCGTCTTTGCTTGAATGGGAATCTCTTGAATATACCAAGAGCGACACAACAAAATACTGGATCATGGCTGTCGCAATTATTTTTGTGGCTATATTTGGATTTTTTCTCTATAGAAAAGACTACTTTGGGGCAGGCTTTGCAATCGTAATAGGCGTTTGTTTATATTGGTACAAAAGGCAGTCACCTGTTATGAAAAAATACAAGATTACGCAGCTAGGCCTCTATGTTGATGATAAAATATATCCCTTCAATATTATTCATTCATATTCATTAAACACTACTGTCACGCCCCAGAAATTAAAGATCAGATTAAATAAAAAGTTTTCTCCACATCTTAATATTTTACTTGAAGGCGTCGACGCCTTAACCATAAAAACTCTTTTGGAAAAAAACGTCCCAGAGATACCAAACGACGATTCTATTATTGACGCTCTTATTAAATTCTTGAAGATACAGTAATATCCAATTATACTAGCACTCTAAATAGAATGGTTGTATTTAGATTTTAGAGAGGTGTCTATTATGTGCCTGTAGCTCAGATGGATAGAGCGTTAGCTTGCGGAGCTAAAGGCCGGAGGTTCGAATCCTCCCAGGCACGCCAAGATATGTTTTTTAAAAAAGGAGAGGTGCTAGAGTGGTTGAATAGGACGGTCTCGAACACCGTTGTGGCTGCAAAGTTACCGTGGGTTCGAATCCCACCCTCTCCGCCAAAATAATGGTCACATGGAATTGTAGTTGTTGTTGGTGTGTGTTCTGGTGATAAATTGAAATTGTTTCTGATTTTGTAATTGCCTTGGATAAACATACATATAATATTATATTTCGGTGCTAGGTAAATATTTGCTTCTCGATATTCCAGAAATGTAATAAAATTAATACATGACACAAAAAGACTTAAGCAGTGTTTCTAAAGATCTCTATCGAGAGGGGATCGAAAAACAGGTTAAAACAGACTCAAAAAAATACAATATTTGGTATGCTGATTTGCGCAAATCATCGATCCATGACGATGTTTTATCGTATTTATCTTTCGATGAAGCAACAGAATATAAGGCAATTCCTCTAAAAGTAGTCTCGAAAGAGCTATATTTAGGAGTAACAAACCCCAAAGTAAACGTTGTTCCCCTAATTAAAGATCTGATAAAACAATATAAATTTAAATCCGTCAATTTAGCCCTAATCTCTGAACCCTCTTTCGAAGATTGGCTTGAAAAATACGATCATATTCAAAAGTATGTTCCACCAGATAGTGATACGGGCTACATTGATGTTACGAGAACTCAAGCCTATAAATCTTTTACTGAACTAGACGAGCAACTAAAGACTGCTCCAATTCAAAATTTACTCAAAATTCTCTTACTCTCTGGTTTTACCGTTGGAGCCTCAGATATCCACATAGAGCCATCAAAGACGGGAGCAGTAATTCGTTTAAGGCTAGACGGGGTGATGCACGAAGTCGCAAAAGTAGAGTTTGATCGCTTTAGGTACCTGTTGTCCCAAATCGAACTCAGATCAAATCTAAAATTAAATGCGGAATATCCACAAAATGGTCGTTTTGCTATTCGTACCGATGATTTCGATTATGGCGTCCGTATTGAGACTATGCCAAGCATGCACGGTGACAGCATTGTAATGCGTCTCTTTAACACCCAAAGTCAGATGCTAAAAATTGAAGAGCTGGGTTTCTCTGAATACAATGAGCCGCGCCTCAAAAAGTCACTTATGAGACCTCACGGGATGATTCTTTTGGTTGGTCCTACTGGAGCCGGAAAAACTACCACAATTTATTCAATCCTAAACGTTTTAAACACAACTGAAGTTAAAATAATTACCCTGGAAGACCCAATAGAATATGAGATGCCAGGAGTCACTCAATCACAGATTAATGAGGGTGAAACCTTTGGTGACCGCTTTAAAGCAATCCTAAGAGAAGATCCTGACATAATAATGGTTGGGGAAATTCGTGATAGCCCCACTGCCGAGACGGCACTACAAGCGGCCCTTACTGGACATTTAATGATATCTACTCTTCATGCCAACGATTCAATTACCGCTATTAAGCGTTTAATAGATTTAATCGGAGACCCCCCCCTCGTCGTCGCGTCCACTAACTTAATTATTGCTCAGAGACTAGTCAGAAAAATTTGTACGTCATGTAAAAGAGAATACCAACCAAATAAATACGAACTAGAAGAATTAGACAAAATTATCACAAAAGTGCCTAAAGATTTTTTACCTAACGAGCCGTATGTGTTTTATGAAGGTGGAGGATGTGAAGTTTGCCAAAATATCGGCTTTAAGGGTCGAATTGGTATTTTTGAGCTACTAGAATCTAGCAACACTCTTCAAAAGAGAATAAACGAAGGAGCAACAATCTCAGAACTTCTAGAAGTTGCTTGTAATGATGGGATGATAACGATGGAGCAAGATGGCATTCTTAAGGCTCTAAAAGGAGTCACTACGCTTGGTGAGGTTTTGAAGACAATTCGAGAATAATTTATTGTCATGATTTTATTAACACATCTCAAAACATCGCGATATCCAGTAATTATTTCTAAGTTCACATTATTTACTTGAATTACTAAATAATATCGTTGTAAAATGTTAATAAGAAATTGGGTCTAATTTTGGAGGGTATTCATAATGATGACGAAAAATAACGAAAACAATCAAGTTCCAGTCACAGAGGAGAGTTTCTTTTTGGAAGAAAACACCCTTAATAACGACTGGATGGGTTCAATGATGGAAGATACGGTATCAAGCATTGAGGGGGAGTTGGCGGTTGATGTTTACGAAACTGCCAAGGAAATGGTAGTTAAAGCCCCGGTTGCTGGAATCGATCCAGAAAATTTAGATATCACCTTGACCGAAGAAATGGTCATGATTAAAGGCGAGCGAAAAGAAATCCGCGAAGTCGACAAGAGCTCCTATCGCTTACAAGAGTGCTATTGGGGATCCTTCTCTAGAACAGTTGACTTACCCGTTAAAGTCCTGCCAGATGACGCCAATGCTGATTTCAAAAATGGTATTCTTACAATTAGAATTCCAAAAGCGGTTGTTAATAAGATAAAAAAACTTAAAATTAACATCTAGTACTTAATAATTTTTATTAGGTTTATTAAAAAGAAGTTGCTAGTTATGTAACTTCTTTTTATAATAGGTACATGAAGGGCTTCCTATCTAAAACAAAATATCTTTTCTTGGCAATACCTATTTATTTGCTAAAGCCCAAAGTGGCCTTAGGGAGCGTGGATAGCATGTCGGGTATTTTTACTAGTACGGACATTTTGACAGGATTCGGAGCTTTTGGAACCCTATCAATCCTTTTTTCCACCTGCGCAATGATCATGATAGTTATTGGAGGAATAATGTATTTCTTTTCAAATGGCGACCCAAGCCGAGCCTCAAAAGGTAAGGATATTATTATAGGAACCTTGATAGGTGTTGTTGTCTGGGTAATGTCTTACTTTATCTTAACCGCAATAGGAATATAAAAAAGTTGACTATGAAAAGAATTAGTACTAATTTAATATTTTCCCTAACTTTGTTTCTGTTTTTATTTACATTTTTTTTCCCCTTACCAACCTTTGCAAATATTTTTGGTGGAGGGGGCACCGATATTTCCTCTTTAAACAAATATGCTCAGAATGTTCTAAATGCTTTAGTGTATATCTCTGGCCCCTTGGCGGTGGCAGCAGTCATTTATGGGGGAATCATGTATATGCTCTCTGCTGGCGACGAAAAAAAAGCCCAGACCGCAAAAAGAATTATTATGTTTGCCCTAATCGGTGTGACCGTTATTGTAGGTAGTTACTTTCTTATATCCTTAACTACTACCTTTTTTAGCTAATTACTCGTTTTATTATTTTAGATAATTTTCTTCTTTACAATCACTTTTATTTTATTTATATTAAGTTTAAGAGATTAAAAAAAGGAGTTTCAATGTTAGCAAAAATAAAAAGTTATCACAGTATGATTACTTTGTTTATTTTAGGGCTTGTTGTAGTCCCTGGCCTTGCCAAAGCAGGAGACGTACCAACACCGGTAGTTACGGTCCCGGGGACATCGGGAAGTATCGAAGGAATTAAAGATTTTATTGTAAAGGCTGCAAATTGGGCCCTGATTATTACGGGCGCCATAGCAATATTACTTGTTATCTATGGCGGGATAATGTACATGCTTTCAGCCGGAGACGAAAAAAAGGCAGCCAAAGGCAAAGCCATAATCCTCTATACGTTAATTGGTGTGGCTGTTATTGTGGGGGCATATTTTATAATAACACTAGTAATGGAATTCTTCACAGGTGCTTAAAGACAGCATCTGTGCAAAAAAGCTGGGCATCTCCCAGCTTTTTTAATTTACTTTGAAAAATATTTTTATGTTATACTATTTTTGAATACAATATAATTTTGTTTATTTTTCTTGGAGGGAAAATGAAAGTTCTAAAACAAATACAAAAAAACAAAAGACTAGTCGTTTTCTTTGTTTTATTTATTTCTGTTTCTCTAACCATTTTATTGTTGCCACAATTTGCTCATGCGGGGGCATGGGCCTGGATAACAGACCCTCTTGGCTCAATCAAAGCGGCCTTTTGCGCTATCCTAGATGGTATGTCAGAGATGACCCTTCGCGTTGGTCTTGCCATTTTAGCAATCTCATTGACAGTAACCGAGACCTTAATAAAAAACGCAACAGGCCCCACTTCAGGCTTCGAAGCAAACATAACAAGCATTAGAAATATTGCTTTTGGGCTTATGGCAATTATCTTAATTGTAATTTCTTTCTCTCAAGTTTTGAATATAGGCAAGGATAAGTTTGGGGCAAAAGTCCTTTTACCTAAAATGTTTATTGCCTCTATTATGATGCTTTTTAGCACTCTAATCTGTTACGTCGTCTATGACGTAGGAAGTATTATGTCAACCCTTGTTATCGGTGGAAAAGACATTTCAGCTATTGTTTATGAAGGAGGAACTGGCAACCCAGACGCCCAATCTACTTTAGCTCCATTTATGGCTGTCTTGGGTGATGATTCGAGCGGCATTCGCAATGAAAAAGATGGGAGTAACGAAGATATCATGCTTCATTTTGCGTTTATGTTTGTTGCCTTTTTGGGAGCAATCGCTTATACCCTTTTGGGGATTATTATGATTTTTAGATCTTGGGTTATTATGCTCTTTATTGCAATTGCTCCTTTGGCGTTTGCCTGTATTGTACTTCCTTGGACCGCCTCACAACACAAAAAGTGGTGGGCAGAATACGCGAAGTGGGTTTTCTTTTTACCCGTATCTTTGCTTATATTAAATATTGGAGGAACCATTACGGCTGCTTTCATGGATAGTATGGGAGGAGCTCCTACAAGCGCAATTGGAGCTATTTTCGCTGGCACACTCGAGCCCCTGATTAAAACGCTTCTTATGGTTATTGGTTCTATCATCACGGTCGTTGCGGCCATTTTTCTGCCACTGAAAATGCTGGGGAAAGTTGGGTCAGAGATTCAAAGAATATCCAAAGGGTATGCTGGTCGAAAAACCGGAGTTACTCCGTATCTCCAAGCCAGGTCTACTGAACAAAAAAGAGTGGCAAGCGAAAAAGCCCAGAGAAGACTCGAAGGTGTTTCACGACTCATCCCTGGAGATAATGCGGCCTCAAATTTTTTCCGCGGCGCAGTCACTGGTATGTCAAAAGAAACTGCCCTTACTAGAGAGCAAGAGAGACAAAAGAAAATTGGATCTCTAAAACTAACCTCTGGTGCAAGGAAAGATTTAATTGAGACCGGTACGATGGATAATTATATCAACGAAGCAAGAGTAAAAATGGGATTACCTGGTGCTCCTCTCACCGACGATGCCCCACAAATGAGAGAACTGTTTAAGCAAAAAGCCGCCTTAAAAGCAATCAGTAGTGACCCCAAAGATATTCAACAGTTGGCTAAAGCAGATCTACTACATGACAGTGATGCTTTGAAGAGTCGAAAGTTCGGTATCTCATACATTGCACAGGTCACACATGGCACGGGGCCGGCCAGAAATTTTGTATTACAACCCAACGCACCCGTAAATGAGCTTCGAGCTGCAAAACAAATAGTGGAACACGTTAGAAATGGCTCTCGCTCTGCTGGTGAATTAACTGAATCCATGACGGCGGCACATTGGGCAGACTATCAAAGATC
This sequence comes from uncultured Candidatus Saccharibacteria bacterium, assembly GCA_964593075.1. Taxonomy (GTDB): domain Bacteria; phylum Patescibacteriota; class CPR2; order UBA1875; family CAIMLA01; genus JAQUMB01. The sequence goes on along the minus strand of CAZQGP010000099.1, from coordinate 272 downwards.
CGCCGAGCTTCTACACCTTAACGGAGGAATTCAGGAGAATGGCGTGCACGTCGATTTGGCGCCCAATCAAATGTTTACGCCCGAGATGGCTAGAAAACTTACTAAGCACGCCCGAGACAATAGATTGGGCGATGGAGACGCAACTATCCGCACGCTAGCAACCGCCTCAGGACACAACCTTCCTTCAGCTTTTGGTGGAGCTGCTGGTGGTCCTGGCGGTGGAGCTGGTGGTGGTCCTGGCGGTGGAGCTGCTGGTGGTCATGCTGGTGGTC
>CAZQGP010000098.1:0-9071 GCA_964593075.1 uncultured Candidatus Saccharibacteria bacterium | reverse complement strand
TAAATTTAATATATATATTTGTTTATTGGCTAGCATCTCTGGGACATCTTGTTCCACAATTCTTTGAGCTAACCCTTCAACAATAGCGGTTTTACCTACTCCTGGTTCGCCAATCAAAACCGGATTATTTTTTGTTCTACGATTCAAAATAGAAATAATTCTTGCCGTTTCTTTTTCTCGACCAATAACTGGATCTAACCTACTCTCCTTGGCTACTTTTGTAATGTTAGTACTAAACTTTTCCAGTATTGATTCTTTTATTCCTTTTTTGTTGGCACGTATATTTGACCGGCTGTATTCTATTTCCTGGAAATCAATAGGGCTGTCGACGTCTTCCTTAAAATATGCCTCTATTTTTTTGTTCAATTCTAAAACAGAAATTCTGCTTTTTTTTAATAGCTCAACCCCTTCCGAACTTTTTTGGTTGAGTATGGCAATTAGAATATGTTCAGTTCCTACAAAATTGTCGCCAGACCTGTATGCTAAAGCAAGGGCTGCCTCAAGGGCTTTTTGCGCCGAATTGCTTAGTCCAGACCTTTCTTCCTGCGTCGAGAGTACTTTTTGTCCAGGTACTAGCAATTTTTTGAATTCTTCTGCGATTGCCCCTGCCTCTATAAGTAGTTCCCCAGCAAACGAATCCGGGGTTTTGACAAAACCGTATATTATCATTGCCGTGTCTATAACATCCCCACTTTGGGGTGCAATTTCTTGTGCACATATTAAGCTTTTCTTAGCATTATCACTAAAGCGTTCAAATTGATTATTCATGGCTTACCCACTAATTAGGATTTTTTTTAGCGGCTTCATCCTCTAAAATTGCAGCTATTTTATCTGTTTTCCCTTCGTCGGTTTTTAAGTTTAATTTGTCATCAATGTTGTCAATATTAGCTTCGGGATCGAGTATTGTTGCTGGAACTTCTGTGCTGGTTGTTTCTTCAGCCTCTTGGACAAGTGTAATAGGTTCTTCTTCTGTTTTCTTTTCGTTTGTACTTTCATCAACCTCTATTGCGACTTCCGTTTCAATGTCTTTAGCCTCATCTTTTACTGCTGGTTCTGTCGACTCTACCGCTTTCAAAATTTCCTCCTCCAAATCTCTCTTGTCTTCCACTGGATGCACCATCTTTGTAGCTGCTTCTACTCCTGATTCGTCTCCACCTTGTATATCAACATTCCAGCCCGTCAATTTAGCTGCAAGACGAACATTTTGACCCTGTCTGCCTATAGCTAAAGAAAGTTGGTCTTCGGCAACCCTAACTTCAGCCTTCTGTTCGCTTTCATTTAAAATAATCTCACTTACTTTTGCTGGAGATAAGGCATTTGAAATATAAACCTTTGGGTCTTCAGCCCAAAGGATAATATCTATTTTTTCTTCTCCAATCTCCGACATAACTGCTTGCACCCTAACACCTCTCTGTCCGACACATGACCCAACAGGATCAACTCCTTCTTGTGTGCTCTGAACAGCAATTTTAGTTCTTTCTCCGGCTTCTCTAGCAATTGATTTTATCTCTACAACGCCAGACAATATTTCCGGAACTTCAAGCTCAAAAAGTCTCTTAACTAAACCAGGATGGGATCTAGAAATAACTATTTGCGGACCACGAGCATTTTGTTCTACTCGCACAACAAAAAACTTAAGCCTTTGTCCAATATAATATCGCTCTTCTTTAATTTGTTCGTTCGGGAATAGAATCCCAGAAGCCTTACCGATATCAACAATAACATTACTTCCCTCAATCCGTTGTACTGTACCATTAATAACTTCTCCTTCTTTGTCTTTGTATTCTCCAAAAACCATATCTCTTTCTGCCTCTCTAATCCTTTGTATTATTACTTGTTTGGCTGTTTGGGCAGCAATTCGACCAAAATCACTCGGGAGATCCTTTATTTCAATAATATCGCCTATTTTCGCGTCTTTTTTTAGTTTAAATGCATCTGTCAAACTAATCTGTATAAACTTGTCCTCAACTTCGTCTACAACCTCTTTTGAAACAAAAACTAAGGTTTCTCCATCCTCACTTAATTCAACCCTGACCTCTTGTTTTTTATTGCCATAGTCTTTTTTATACGCAGCTCCAAGCGCATCCTCAATGGTGGCAATAACTACTTCTTTTGAGATATTTTTTTCCGTACAAATTTGATCAATTGCGGAAGCAAACTGTTTATCCATTTTTTTCTCCTACCTATCGAAACTTTTTTAAAGCTCACGAAAGGTTATTACTTAGGTTTTGAACAAAAAAGTCGCATTTCTGACACGAAATCCGACCACAATTTAAGTGTATCTCACCAAAGACTCCCTGTCAAGGCTTACGCCTTCGACAACACTTACCTATTTGACAGCCAACAATTTTCTAATAGATACTTTCCAGATATTCACAAATACTTCTTTAACGGTGCATATGATAATCTATGAAGTTCACAGGGCCCGTATTCAGCTAAAAATTCCTGGTGTTTTTTTGTTCCGTAACCCTTGTGTGAATAAAACTCATACTTTTGGTATTCATCACCTAGATTTGTCATTAAGTTGTCTCTTGTTACTTTAGCGATTATTGATGCGCACGAAATAGAATATATCAGTTGGTCCCCTTTTATTATTGATTTTTGGCTAATACAACAGTGTTTTGTCAAGTCTATTGCATCTATTAGAAGAAATTCAGGTGGAACTTTTAACATGCTTATTGCATCAATTGCTGCCATTTTAGTTGCTTCATTTATGCCTACTTTATCAATAACCCTATGTCCAATAATTCCAACTCCAAAGTCACAACTTTTTTCAACAATATAATTATACAATTCTGACCGTTTTTTTGGAGTCAGAAGCTTTGAATCTCTAACATATTTTTCTTTTTTGATTGTTTTTGGCAGAATAACCACGGCTGCAACGACTGGTCCTGCCCATGAGCCACGCCCCGCCTCATCAATTCCTCCAATCAAATTTATGCCTTCAGACCAAAGTTTATTTTCTTTATTCAGAGTTGGTTCAACTATCATAATATTATTATAGCATTCTTAAATATTAATATTCATATACAAAAAAAGAGGTGTAGCACCTTCCTTATAATTCATCTAGTTATAGGTTATTAGACTTTTTCTTCAGATTTTTTTTCAGCTATCTCTCCTTCATGAGTTTCGCCATTCTCAGTATCTCTTTCTGCTTTTGCTAGTCCTTCTTCAACTTCTAAGCTGGGTGCTAGAGATTCGTCATCATCAACTTTCTCTTCCGTTGTTTCGTTTTCCATTAACTCCATTCCAGCTATTTCTTCTGTGCTTATTTCTCCCTCTTTAACATTCGAGGCTTCTGAGGTCATTTCAGTTATGTCTTCGTCTAACCCATCAATAGTAGACACTGGCGGGGCAAGGTTTTCGGGTCTTAATTCATCCTCTTTAACATTAACAGTTAATGAATCGAATTGTTTATCACGTAATTTAGCACTTTTCCCTCGCAACTCTCTAAGGTATGTTAAGTATGCTCGTCTAACTTTGGCCCTTTTTGCAACTTGAACCTTTGTTAATTTTGGTGAATGGAGAAGAAAGGTTCTCTCCACTCCTACGCCATATGAGATCTTTCTAACCGTAAAGGTAGCGCCTATTCCGCTTCCTTTTACTCTCAAAACCACACCCTCAAATATTTGGATTCTTTCCTTGGTTCCTTCAATAATTTTGGCGTGTACTTTAACAGTGTCTCCGGGTGCCAACCTTGGGACATGCTTTAATTGTTTTTCATTTATTTTTTCTAATGTTGTCATCTAGTTTCCTTTGAATACATATAAACGCGAAATAAATTATAATAAATTTGTGACTCAAAGTCAATAATTTATCTTTAATTATTAATTCTGAGCTAATCTTTTACAAATTTTGTCTGCTAAATTTGAGGTATAGTTGATTCCAAATGGCAGTTTTACCTTTTTTGGACCACTTATGCCATTTGGAACAAAAACAAGAACCGGTGTCTCTCCTGTATTTTTTGCTAGTAACAACTTAATATCATTTAAGGCTTCAGACGAAGTGCCTCTTGGAATAAATATATTTATCGCCCCCGTAGTGTCTTTTTTTACGGATTGAGTAATTAAAGGATCGGTAATTGTTATCTCTTGTTCTTGCATTTCAGACATCTTTTCTTTCACCTCTCTTGCGCGCTCGCAAATAATTTTTATTTGATTATCTTTTGTGTTAACCTTGCCGAATATTAAAAGTATTTTGCCAACAAACCAGAGTTCTGGATATTGTTTAATTATTTTAGGAAATACTATTAGTTCCGTTTGTCCAGTACTGTCCTCGAAAGTGGCAAAATACATCAATTCATTTGTACGAGTCTGAATTCTTTGCAATTGAGTGATAACTCCCCCAACTACAATATTTTTACCCGCTAAGTTTTCTGTGATCTCTAGAATATTTTTTGCACCTATTTTGATAAATGTTTCACTATATTCTAAAGTAGGATGCTCGGATACATAAATCCCAAGAAGTTCTTTTTCCCAATTTAGTTTTTCTTTATTCGTTACTTTTATTTTCGTTTCTTCTAGCTTCAATGGCGGAAGCTCTACCCCAGATCCTCCAAAAAGGTCAATCTGTCCATTGGCTGTGTTGCCTTGAGATTTCGCAGCGAAAGCACAAATTCTTTCGACATTATTAAGAAGTGTTTCTCGATCCCCAATTGAATCGAAGGCTCCGCATTTTATTAAACTTTCCAAAACTTTTTTATTTAATTCTGCTGCTTTAACTCTCCGTGTAAAGTCTTCAATTGTTGCAAATTTTCCATCCCTTTCACGAGCTTCAATAATTGCATCAATTACACCCATTCCAACATTTTTTACCGCGGTTAGACCAAAACGTATCTTCCCGTTTTCTTTGACAATTCCAAATTCAGCAAAAGATTCATTAACATCTGGGGGCAATACTTCTATTTTCATCCTTTGACACTCTGCAATCTCAATTGCTATTCGATCGATATTCCCGTAATCGCTAGTCAAAAGTGCCGCCATAAAAGCATTAGGATAATGAGCTTTTAGATAAGCCGTCCAATAAGATATCATTGCATAACAAGAAGCATGTGATTTATTAAAAGCATACTGAGCAAAATTCTCAAAATCGTTAAATATTTTCGTAGCTATTCGGTCGTCTACTCCATTCGCAACAGATCCTGCAATAAACTTCTCACGCATTTTACCCATCAAGGTCGCAATTTTTTTTCCCATTGCTTTTCTTAAGGTGTCGGCATCCCCGCCTGAAAAACCCGCCATATCTTTCGCTACTTGCATTAACTGTTCTTGATAAACAATAATGCCGTAGGTATTGGCTAACGCATTCTCCATCAATGGATGATCGTAATTAATTTTTTTCTTTCCGTGCTTTCGTGCTATAAAGTCATCGATAAATTGCATCGGCCCTGGTCTATACAGAGACACCATGGCAACGATGTCTTCAAAAACAGTCGGCTTAAGTTCCTTAATATATCTCTTCATTCCTGCTGATTCTAACTGAAATACCCCTGTTGTGTCGCCCTTTGCTAACAAACTAAAAGTTTTTTTATCATCCATCGGCAAATGATAAATATCTATTTCTTCTCCGTAAACTTTTTTTATAATTCTAGTGGTGTTTTTTATCGTAGTTAAATTTGACAATCCTAGAAAATCCATTTTTAGCAAACCAATACTTTCTAAACTACCCATATCATATTGTGTATTAGTCGACAGCTCACCTTTTGTGGCTTTTTGTAATGGAGCATATTCGACTAGAGGTTCTTTGGATATAACTACACCGGCAGCATGTGTAGAAGAATGACGAGCAACTCCCTCAAGTTTTGTCGCCAAACTAATCAATTTATTATATGCTTCATTCTCTCTTGTTAGGGCAGCGAATTCTGGAGAATCAATTAAAGCTTCTTTTAGATGCATCTTTTCAGGTACTGCTTTAGCGATTTTATCTACTTCACCATAGCTAATACCCAACACCCGCCCGACATCTCTAATCGCATTTCTGGCTGCCATCGTTCCAAAGGTAATAATCTGAGCTACATGATCTTTACCATATTTTTCTGTTACATATTGGATTACTTCATGGCGCCGATCATCAGCAAAGTCAATATCAAAATCAGGCATTGAAATTCGATCGGGGTTTAAAAACCTTTCGAAAAGTAACCCATATTTAATCGGATCAATATCAACAATTTTCATTGCATAAGCAATAACTGAACCGGCCCCTGAACCACGACCAGGGCCAACTACGATACCATTATCCTTAGCCCAGTTAACATAATCAGCAACAATCAAAAAATATCCTTCATAACCCATTTTTTCAATAACCGACAGCTCATAATTAACTCTTTCGGTTATTTCATTAGTAGGTTCTCCATACCTTTCTTCTAGTCCTTCCTTGACTAATTTATCTAAATATGACTTCAGGGTAATTCCTTTTGGCACTGGGAAATCAGGAATTAATATTTTTCCGAGGTCTAAATCTAGATTACACATATCGGCAATTTTTACAGTGTTACTTAGGGCTTCCGGTACATCAGCAAAAACCCTAGCTAGCTCTTCAGGGACACGAAGACTATTATCTGATGTCATTTTCATTCGATTTTCGTCACTCACAAGCTTTCCAGTTTGAACACAGACAAGAACGTCTTGCGCTTCAGCATCATCTAAGTTAACGTAATGAACATCATTGGTTATAACCAAGGGGATTCCTGTTTCTTTTGCAAGTTTTTTTATTTCAGTGTTAACTATTTTTTGTTCTGCAAGGTCTGGGTGATCCTGAAGTTCCAAATAAAAATTACCTTGACCAAATATTTCATTGTATTCTAAAGCGGCTTTTTTTGCAGCTCCCTTATTGACATTAATAATCTGGCTAGCCACTTCTCCATTTATACAGGCCGAAAGAGCGATTAATCCATCCGAATATACCGCTAAAAGATCTTTGTCTATTCTTGGCTTATAGTAGTACCCCTCCATATGCGCCACAGTAACTAATTTCATCAAGTTTTTATAACCAACCTGATTTTTTGCCAACAAAACTATGTGAAAAGGCTTTGTGTCAATTTTACCAGTTTTATCAGTTAATTTACGCGGTGCAATATAACACTCACAACCAATAATCGGTTTTATATTCCTTTTTTTTGCCTCTTTATAAAATTCGATCGCCCCATACATAACTCCGTGATCCGTAATGGCCAGAGCGGGCATTCCTAAGTCTTTTACCTTGTCTAAGTAATCAGGTATCTTGCCCATGCCATCAAGCAAGGAATAGTGCGTATGGACATGCAAATGGACAAAATTTGTTTTTGTTTCAGGCAAAATATTAATCCCCTCTTTCGTATTTTTAATTTTAAAAAAGGCCACGCGTAGCTAAGGCCCTTTTGTGAAGCTTCCAATTCCCCAACTAAGACTATTTTAAGACATTAAGCAGCCATTACTCAAGCCCTTTTTTATCGATGCTTTTTATCCGAGTCTTCTTTCTCTCTAAGAAGGCAAAAATAATAACGAAAAAAGCAACTAGGACTATTCCAAATAACCCCAACAAAATAAACCAAGAATATATAACATTTGCAATTTTTATCAAATAATTAGCTACAGAAAGACCTATTTTGGTACTTGACAATAACTTGATGACAAGAAAAAAAGCTAATAGGCCTATCACTATTTTTTTTGCAAAAGATGTTTTGAGAGACATGTAGTTCTGCCAAAGCAAAGCAAATTTTCTTTGCCATGAAAGTGATTTAGATTCCGAAAAGTCTTTAATTGCTTGCTTAAAAGATTCAACTATGTCTTCGGCTTCAAAACTTGTTAAAGTATAATCAAAAGTTTCTTTAATATTATTCGTCTTTTCGAGTGCTTTTATAAGCCCAGTTTTGTCAGTTAAACGCCATCCAAAGAGCATAGTAATTTGTTTAATATTATTAATAGGATAACCCTTACTTTTCAAAACATATATAAATGCTTTTTCAGCTTCGATGCAGGCTATCTTATAACCTGACGAGGAGTGTTCCTCGAGTGATCGGTCGACTTCATCCCAGAGATTTATGTTTTTTTGGTTTATGACTCTCATTTTTTTCTGGTCTTTCTAACAATATCCATTCACCCCTATCAACTACTGAATTGGGTAAAATATGTATTTTATCTTCATCGTCTCTTATTCTTACTTTTCTCATGTCTAAAGCTATTATCTCACCGATTGTTTTTCCTTCGTTTAGCGACACCCTTGACCCAATTCTAAAATCTTTATCTTGAGCCAAAGAGATACTCGAAGCAATATCACTTATAGTCTGTGCTAACCCTTGATTTAAAATAAAACCCAAAAAAACCGCTGAGCCAGAAATAATAACAACCAAACTGCTTAATCCTAATATTTCTAGAAGATGCATTATCAAAAATGCCCAAAGAAATGCATTGATACAAGCAAGGACCAAACCCCTGACTGATTTTGTTAATCTGAAGTATTTAATAGATTTTCTTAGAATAAACATAACAATCTTAATTATTACGTAGCCAATAATAAGATTTATTATCGCATTAGGTATCTTGGGGGCCAATGTTATAAATGGCTGAAGAAATGCATTAAATATATCCATTTTATTCCTTTCCTAATACCTCTTTTAATTCCTTGTTAACAACTTGTGGGTTAGCCTGTCCCTTTGTTTTAGCCATAACTTGGCCAATCAAATAGCCTAAGACTTGTTTCTTCCCTGCTTTATAATCTTGAACAGATGTCTTATTTTCATCAATAACCGCTTTAATCACTGTTAATATTTCCTTACTATCATTTATTTGAGACAATCCTTTTTCTTTAATGATTATTTCCACCTCTTTTCCTGAAGTAAACATCTCCGAAAAAATCTCCTTAGCAATTTTTCCACTTACTTCTCCTGCGTCAATTTTCTCAATCAAAATAGCTAAATTCTTATGATCTATCTTACAGTCGGTAATACTTATATTGTGCATATTTAGTTTTGCCAAAAGTTCGCTGATTAACCAGTTTGCAATCTTTTTCGCTTTTTGTTTTTTTATTTCAGTATTTTCCGCAACCTCTGGCATCTCTTCTACCACTTGTTCAAAAAAGCGCGCCAAATCAAGATC
>CAZQGP010000097.1:0-4189 GCA_964593075.1 uncultured Candidatus Saccharibacteria bacterium | reverse complement strand
TGGTGACCTTTTGGAGCGCTCTATAAGGTACTTGGGATCTATTGATGGATAAGCTTCGGGACCGAACTTCGAGAAATAATTGTTATATCCATTTTGGTCTACTATTCTGCACCAACCGAATTTCCTTAGATCATTAAAGTATAATTTCTTATCTTTTCCAAAAGAGAAAATGACGCGGGTATGTTTACTAGGGAGTTTTTCGTGCCATTCGTGTGAAGCATGACCACCAGCAAGTCGGGTTCCATGGTTGATATATATAAGTTGACCAGTCATCTTGAGATGGATAAGCAAATATAGTTTGTTTTCGAAGGATATAATTATAGTCTTAGCTCGTCTCCCGACTGAAGAAATATTAATATTTGCAATCTTCCTTCCGTCGTCAATAAATGAACCGTAATTAAGTACTTCAATATCGGTTATCTTTTCTCCCGAGATAACTTTGTTGAGTTGCTTTACAATTGTTTCTACTTCAGGAAGTTCTGGCATAGCATCTTTCTTACGTTTACGGGTATTATTCCGTAATTTGTTTTGCAGATTCGCTTTTTATTTCTTTTTCCATCCTTCTCTGGGACGGGAATTTTATAATCTCTGCTTGTTTTTTTCTGGGTCCAAAAACAATAGTTCTTATTAAGATACGAAAACCTTTTGGCCACATAAAAAAAGCGTATCTGAAAATACCATTAAGTTCCCATTTGTCATTCATGGATTGAGTTTGTGAATCTAAAATAGCTTCTTTTAAGTCACTTGCTGTTTTGCCTTCAAAAATTGTGAAGCCTTTTCCTATAGATTCTAAAATATGGGCATCACTTCCGCCAACTTCAGCTTCGAAAAGAAGTAACTGATTAATGTACTTGGCTTTTAGATTTTCTTGTTCATAGGTAGGGATTCCGTTAACTGTTTCAATACCATCGAGGCCGTTTTTTTCCTTAATTAAACCGGCCGCACCGATCCCTTTAGCCGCGTAGACCTTATTACTGTTAAACCTAGTGGTGAGAAACGGGTGAGCTGCGATGGCAATTCCGCCTTGTTTGTGGATATTCTTAATTACTTCATGGGCTGGCTGCAAAGGTTCTATTTTTTCATTTATATAAAGTGCAAGGATGTGACCTTCATTTGATGATACTTCTTCCCCCACAACTAGGTCAAAACGATATTTTTTTTTCGCCATTAATTCTTTGGCATATATGGCACCATTGATTGTATCATGGTCAGTTATAGCGATAACGCAAAAGTCTGTTTCGTTTTCGACATATTCTAATATTTCTTCTATTGACGGTTTTCCATCCGAGAAGTTGCTGTGTATATGGAGATCAGCTTTACCAAGATGAGGAAACTGCTTGTGAATCTGTTTTTTAAATCTAACCATATGTAGATTATAGCATTTTATACTCGCTTAAAAAATACTGATTGCTACGAAAATGTCGGCAATAACGTGTGTTACTATGGCCGGCAGCAAACTTTTGTATTTTTTTGTCATGTAACCCCAAGCCAAACCAAGGAAAAAGGTTAGTCCTACGAAAAGCCAAAGATTACTGCTCATGGGGTTAAAAACATGAATAAGCGCGAAGGCAGTGGCTTGAAAGAAGTTAGCGAACCAAAAACCATATTTTCTAGTGAACATCTCGAGACCGATACCTCGAAAAAAAACTTCTTCTACAAAGGCATTACTAACTGCGTATAAAATAAATATAGGAAAGTTGGTTAGATAAAAAATCAGGGTGAAAGAGGCGCTTTTTAAAAAGAAGGGGTATAGAATTACACCAAGAATCGTAAAAATAAAGGTTCCCCAAAAAGTAAAAAGAAAGAGATTTTTGTTATTTTTGAAACCTAAGTATATGTCCTCTCCGTCCAAGCCTATATTTTGCGAGAGAAAGAATATCAATGGTAATATCACGGCTACTCTGATGAGCCCCCACAATATAAGATAGCTAGGCTGTATCATTGACACGAGGTCTTGGTGGAAAACAAGCTTGCTCGCTGCCATACTGAGCGGATATTGTAATAATATGAGCAGATATATGATGGATAAAAAAATCCATCTAGTGTTATGAACGAGTAAATTATTTTTGTGCGTTTTTTGAAGCATATTCACCCGCTATTTTACCACTTGACCAAGCCCATTGTAAGTTATAACCCCCAGAGTCTCCATCTATATCCAAAATTTCCCCCGCAAAATACAATTTCGGGATTATTCTTGATTGTAGTGTTCCGTCTATATCGGAGAGAGGTATGCCGCCAGATGTTACCTGTGCTTCTTTTAGAGGACGGACAGATTTTACTGTCAGGCTAAAAAATTTGATGTTATTAATAATCGTTAATCTCTGGATTCTTGAAATTTCTGAAGCGTTTTGATTATCTTTTAGTTTTGAAATACTAGCGATAAGCTCGGCGACACTTTTTGGCAGAACGCCAGCGATAATATTTCCTGCTGATTTTTTCGGGTACTTTTCAATTTGTTCTAATAACATTTTATCAAGTTCTTCCTCGGACATATTCGGTATTAGATCAATAGATAACTTAATTACTTCTTTACCAATCTTGGGTGCAACTATCCCGGCGATACTCATAGCGGCGGGTCCAGAAATCCCGAAATGAGTAAAAATAATGTCACCAGACCTTTGTATTAAAGGTTCATCCCTTACGGTTGCAGATATTGTTACTGGAAACTTAACGCCCATTATTTTTGATATAAATGATTCCTCTATTTCTATTGGTGTAAGAGCTGCATATATTTCAGTAATATTGTGCCCTAGTTTTTTGGCCCAAAATAAACCATCACCGCTTGAACCAAATTGGTGTGCTGCCCTTCCACCAGTCGCTAGTATTAATGTTTTTGATTCGAATTTCGTTCCATTTTCAAGAAATACAACGTAATTATCTGTAACTTCAATATTCTTAACAGTTGAATCGAGTAAAACTTTTACGCCGCAATGTTTAAGTTCTTCCGAAAGGGACGTTACAATAGTACTTGCCTGATTCGTAGCTGGGAAAATTCTGCCCCTATCCTCTTTTTTTGTAACTACACCTAGGCCGTTAAAATATTTGATGGTTTGAATTTGGTTAAATCTGCCGATTATATCCATCGAAATATTTGACACACTGCCATGATAATTATCAGCTGAGATAGTTTCGTTTGTTAAATTACAACGACCATTGCCAGTTGCTAGTATCTTTCTGCCTATCAAATTATTTTTTTCGATTAATAAGACTTTTGAGCCGGAGTTTGCTGCCGCAATCGCTGCGAAAATACCGGAGGGGCCAGAACCAATTACTATTACATCCCGCATATTGGACATTATTAACGATAGTTTCCGAATTGCAGAGGCATTTCTAGGTCGCTAGAGTTGAGTAACTGCATAATTTCTTGTAGTTCATTTTTTGACTTGGATGAGACTCTAATTTCCTCACCTTGTATGGATGGCTTTGCTTTAGGAAATGAATCTCTGATATTTTTAGAGATTTTTTTTGCATCCTCACTATTAAGTCCGCTTCTGAGGGTAATTTTTTTACGAATTGTGTTTCCTGTTGCGTTTTCTTCAGGTGTCGATTTATCCAAGACTTTTAAACAAAGCTCTCTTTTAACCATTTTTGATTCGATAATATCAATGATCGATTGGAGCTTGTAATCACTTTCAGTATGAATGGTGATTAGATTTTCTTTTTCTGAATAGTCTATATCGGCAAGAACTCCTTTGAAGTCAAATCTCCCGATAATTTCCTTTTTACTTTGGTTAATTGCGTTTGCCATTTCTTGATGGTCAAAGTCGCATGTTATATCAAATGAATAGTCGCTAGCCATAATAAACTCCTTATTTAATTGTCATTCCTTTTACAAATTCTCTGGTAGTATTTTCGTTTGCCTTCCCGAGAAAGCCCACTGATTGGTCGTTATAGGTTGCCTGGACAGATCCCCCATCATTTGTGGTAATCTTGATAGTTTCATTCGCTTTATATGTCTGAGAAACCCCCGCTAACATAATAATTGGTTTTTCGGTAACTTTTTTATTGTCTGTTTCCACTTGTAACGAAGCAGATCTGGGCCCAATAGTCACCTTCACTTCGAAGGCGCCTGGCGCAGGCGTTGCAGCTCCGATGTACTGTGACACTACAGTTCGGTCTACTTGATTAGTTCTACCTAGCTTGTTTAGTGCCTTTACTTTAATAATATTGACCCTGTCTCTTATACACA
>CAZQGP010000096.1:0-4472 GCA_964593075.1 uncultured Candidatus Saccharibacteria bacterium | reverse complement strand
ATTATATGATTAACGCCCTCAACGGGACTCCCAATGAACAATTCACCAGACCCAGTGGGATAAAAACGGTGACTCTAGACGCCGTCACCGGTAAAAAACCAGTCGCTGGAAGCAAAACGGTAACAGATATTTTCCCATCTTGGTATAATATTCAAGATGCGGTTGGGGCTACTGAAATAAAAATAAATAAGAATACAAATAAATTAGTTAACAATAGTTGTCCTCCAGATCAAGGTCAAATTGAGATTAGAACTATCAATAACGTAACCGCTGAGATTCCTTCTACTGATTCTGCTTACTCTCGCTGGTTCGCGCCAATTGGAGCTTGGGCAGCAAATAGCGGTTATTCAACTTCTGGGACAAGTCAAATTGAACAAGATACTTGTCCGTTAAATCAAGGTGTCCCAAATTTATCCTATACGAGTCTAAAAGACGGTGACGATTTTTCTGACCCATATCTTGTCAGCTTAACTGCGTCTGCTCCTAACGGCATTCAATCAGTTATCGTACAAATCGGTAGCCAAACCAAGGAAGCTGTTATAAGTGGAAATGAATACACCGTTAATTTTGTTAAACCAAGCGGGACAAACGTGGATATAATAGCAACAGTTACAGATAAAATTGGACAGGTAGCCAACAAGAAAATATCTGTTAATGTAAAATAGTTCCGTGTTATAATTTATATTCTTAGCCGTGAGATTGTATTAAACTCTGATAAGATTAGTATTATTCTCCCGGTTAAACTGGAGAAATTTAGGTGCCAAGGCTGGAGCCTTTAGGCTCATCTACAGCAAAAATTATGGTGAATAAAAGAAGCCATAGTCAGAGCTGCTAGAGCTGTTGGACTCCATCTAAATTTCAAAAGGTTTGATTAAGGAGAGACTGCAGTCTACTAACAGTAAGCTGCCCAAAAGCAGGCGTACTGTTCAACTGTAGTCGGAGCCGAAAAGAAGAACTGTTTTCGCGAACAGTACGACTAATTGGCTCCTTGCTTTTTTCCGATAATCAAAATTAAATATATTTACCTATTTTTATAACTTCGGGTGTTAACTTTATTCCATATTCATCTTTTACTTTTTTGACTATTATTTCTTCGAGATTAATAATATCTCCAGCAGAAGCCTTTTTCTTATTAACAATAACATTTGCATGATAGCTGCTGATGCTGGCTCCTCCGACTGAAAGTCCTTTCAACCCAAGACTATCTATTAATAACCCAGCGGAAGGATTTTCGATAACCTTGCCTTTAAATAATATCTGTGTATCTATAGGATTTTTAAAATAACTCCCACATGATTGCCCTCTATAGTTTTGACATCTTTTCATTAAATCTATTTTTGACAGTTTCGACATTATCTCTTTATCGCCTTTTACTAGCTGAAATTTAGCTTCAAGCAAAACCTTATCACGTGTTTCTCTTAATAATGATGACCTGTAAGATAACTCCAAGTCTATTTTATCAAGCACTGACAAGCCATGTATTGTATTCCAAACAAGGACAGATATTAGTGAATCCGAGATATCTTTTCCGCTGGCTCCCGCATTTCCAACAATTGCACCCCCAATCGTCCCAGGAATATTAGTTGCAAAATCTAAACCGGATAAGTTTTGTTGAATTGATTCTCTCGCAAGCCTGGATATAGAAACTCCGCTCTCTGAGATTAAACAGTCACTCTCAAATCGATATTGTTTAGTTTTGTTCAAAATAACAAGACCACTTACACCTGAATCCGATATTAAAACATTGCTCCCACCACCAATGATAGTAAGTGGCATATGCTCTGTCTTTGTCCACTCTAAGGCATTTATAAAATCATGTTTTGTTTTCGCGATAAAAAAATAATCTGCTAGACCACCAATTTGATAAGTTGTATATGGAGCAAGTAGGAAATCTTTTTTAAAACTATTTATCATCTTTTTTTTTCGAAAAGAACATTTTCCCAGCAGCCGTCTGTAAAACCCTAGTAATTTTTACTTTAATCATTTTATCGAGAAACTTATTTCCGTGCTCCACAACTATCATTGTCCCGTCCGGCAGATAACCGACTCCCTGATTTTTCTCTTTACCCTCGTGGATAACTTTTAATTCCATCTCCTCGCCTGGTAGAATAATTGGCCTAATACTCTGTGATAGCTCATTGATATTTAGAACTTTTACATTATCTGCTTTTGCAACCTTATTTAAATTAAAATCAGTTGTTAGGAGTGAAAAATTTCTTTTTTTTGCAATCGCCACAAGTTTGGCGTCGACTTGCTCAATCTCTACTATATCGTCGTTTGTTATTTCGATTTTTATTTCCTTATTTCTTTTTAACTTTTCAACAACATCTAATCCTCTTCGCCCTTTTGCCCGACGCTCAGGATCATCTGAATCAGCTATGTTTTGAAGTTCCCTCAACACAAATCTTGGAGTAATTATTTTATATTGTAGAAAACCTGTTTTAGCTATATCTATTATTCGACCATCGATCAGAACAGAGGTGTCGATTATTGCCTCACCAGATGAATGCGCAATATTACCATTTATATTTTTAATATACGAAAGATATTTATTTATTGCATCAAGCCATTTATTAACTGCTTCTCGTTGCTGCCAAAAAAAAGTAGTAAAACCCAACACCAAAATCACCGTGATTGTAATTGGCAGCCATTCGCCATAGTTCCCGGGCGTTTTAGATAACGGTATCGTTAATAATGCGCCAATTAACAGACCGACAAAAGCCCCCGAGAGAAGGATAAAAAAATTTCTCATTGAAAGCTTTGCGACTCGTTCTATTAGCTCAAAAATGATTGCCATGGCAACAAGTACCACGGCGATAAAGACAAATAAATTATTCATACATAGTAGTATTTTTTGGTACTAAGTAAATAATAATACTATCCAAAATAATATCAAGACTTCTTTATAATAGTCTCCAAAACATCGAGCTTAAGCTTTTCTTGCTCTCTTGTGATAGATATTGAGTCTCCGTCTTTAAAATTATTCGATAATATCCCGTTTGCTAGCGGGTCTTCTATCAGATTTTGAAGAACTCGTTTTATCGGCCTCGCGCCATTGTCTATATCGTAACCCTTCTCAACAATTAATGATTTAGCGGCTCCTGTAACGTTGATGGCAATTGATTTATTTGACAATCTCTTGGCCAATTCAGCGATTTGTAAATTGACAATTTTCTTAATACTTGGCCTCGTTAATGCCCGAAAAATCACAATCTTGTCCAAACGATTTAGAAATTCAGGCTTAAATTGTTTTCTTAAATCATCCATGATAAAATCCGTATTTTTTTGATGCTCTATTTCTAAAACTTTTTCATTATCGCGCGTGTTACTTGAGAAACCGAGTCTTACCTCTTTGTTCAGCCTAGCGGCCCCCACATTAGAAGTCATAATAATAATTGTATTACGGAAATCTATTTTCAAGCCCTTAGCATCAGACAGATAACCATCTTCAAATATTTGAAGTAAAATATTAAAGACATCCGGATGTGCTTTCTCTATTTCATCTAACAACACTACAGAGTACGGTTTCCGTCGAATTGTTTCCGTTAATTGCCCACTTTCTTCATAGCCAATATACCCGCCGCGAGCACCAACCAGCCGTGAAACATTATGCTTCTCCATAAATTCTGACATATCGACTTTAACAAGAGCGCTTGCATCCCCGTAGACTTCTCTTGCAAGAACCTTAGCTAACTCTGTCTTGCCGACTCCAGTTGGGCCTAAAAACATAAACGAACCAATTGGCCGAGTGCTGTCTGAAACACCTGTTCTAGCTCGTCTTATAGCGCTAGAAACAATTTTAATCGCTTCATCTTGACCAATAATTTTTTTCTTTAATAGATTTTCTAAATTTAGAAGACTTTCTGATTCTTTTTGTACAAGACGTGTTATTGGAACCCCTGTTGAGATAGAAATAACCTCAGCGATATTCTCTTCGTCGACTACTGGGAATGAGTTCTCGTCCAAACCCTCATCTTTTTTTAAATTATTAAGTTTAACATTAAACATATCTTCTTTTTGTTTTAATTCGGCAGCAAATTGATAATTTTCTTCCAAAACAGCATCTTCTTTTTTTACAATAGTCTCTTTAATCTCTTTATTTAAAAAAATAATCTTTTTTGAGTTTGCCCCTTTTTTTACTTTCCTCAGGCTAGCCGCTTCATCAATTAAGTCAATCGCCTTATCGGGGAGAAAACGTCCTGAAATATATCGTTTAGCATATCGCGCGGCACTATCCAGGGCTTCATCAGTAATTTTTACATTATGATAGGTTTCGAACTTTGGTCGAAGCCCTTTTAATATATGTATTGTCTCTTCGACTGTTGGTTCAGTTACTAATATTGATTGAAATCTTCTCTCCAGGGCGGCGTCCTTTTCTATGTGTCGTTTGTACTCACTTAGGGTTGTCGCCCCTATCACCTGTATTTCTCCTCTAGACAAAGCCGGCTTTAATATATTTGCCTGTCTCTTAT
>CAZQGP010000095.1:0-3670 GCA_964593075.1 uncultured Candidatus Saccharibacteria bacterium | reverse complement strand
TAATCTTGTAGTCTTTGTAGTTGTATAAATTCTTGTTGGGAAACATATCTTACGGAGTTAATATAATAAGTAGGAATATAAATAATATGGATTACAACAAATATGTCGACCGATAGATCAACTGCTGATTATATAGTAGAGCAAGCCTCACGGGCAGGAGAAGTTTATGCTCGAAAAATGTTTGGTGAATACGCACTTTATTGTGATGCTAAAGTAGTTGGCTTAATTACTGACAACACATTGTATATTAAAATCACTAAAGACGGGAAAGAATTTATCGGAGACAACTTTGAGGAAGGGACTGCTTATGATGGGGCCAAAACATCAATGATAATAAGTGAAGATTTTGTCTCTGATCATGATTGGCTTTCAGAACTGATTAGAAGAACAGCGGCAAGCCTTCCTTATAGAAAGTAATCCTAGTTTAAGACGCGATTATATTTTTTTCTATATTTTCACGTAAATTCTATGCTATTATTTTTTTATGAGATGTTTTTTATCCTATAAAACTTCAGAAAACAATCTTTCTACAATGAAAGAGTTGATGTCATCAATTAGAGAGACACTGTCTTCACTTGGGATAGATAGCTATTCTATCTTACTTGATTATGTTGCAAATGATAATGATAGTGGTAGGGAGTTTATGGACTGTGCTTTTAGTGAGATAGATAAATCAGATTGTCTTTTAGTGATTCAAAATGATAAAGAAAGAAGTGAAGGCATGTTGATGGAGGTGGGTTACTGTATCGCCAAAAAGATACCAGTTGTAATTGCAAAACAAGATCAAGTTACAGATACTTATCTACCCGAAATGACAGAGTATGCGATTTCTTGGTCAACCCGAGACGATTTGTTAAAAAAATTGAAAACTTTTAATTTTAATAATTTAAAGAGCTGTCTTTAATTGTTCTGACCTAAACTCATCAAAAAGAAATCGAGAACATATTATGAAGGTGAATGTGTTATTATTCTGTTATGGATCATGTAAGTAAGGTTATAGCTCGATCTGATATAAAGAAGTCAATCAAAGAAGCGGTTTTAGCTTTGGGAGGTTTTGATAATTTTATCAAAACTGGTGATAGGGTTCTAATAAAACCAAATTATAATACGGCCGATCCTTCTCCCGCCTCGACTGCTTTCGATTTTTTAAAAGCCGTTGTTGAGCTTGTTTTTGAGTGCGGTGCAAAAAAAGTTATTGTAGGGGAGAGTTCAACTTTTACGATTAGAAATCACGTAATAACCACTAGAGAAACTCTAGAAGAAGCAGGAGTTTTTGAAATTGAGAAACACAATAAGGCTTTTGAGGTTATGATATTTGATGAGCAGCCTTGGGTGAAAAAAGAAATACCGGAAGGAAAGCATCTTAGATCTGTGACCGTCCCTCAAGTGCTATTTGAAGTTGATAAGATAATCCTTTTGCCGGTCGCAAAGACCCATTTTATCGCAAGCTATACAGGTGCCCTAAAGCTGGCTATCGGATTTATGTTTCCTCGTGAAAGAATAAAATTTCACTTAGGAAAAGTTCAGGAAAAAATCGCAGAGATTAACACGATTTATAAGCCTAATTTAATTATTATGGATGCAAGACAGTGTTTTATTACACAGGGGCCCTCAAAAGGGACGGTACGCAAACCTGGTTTTGTTTTAGCTTCAAAAAGCCGAGTGGCAATAGATGTTGAAGAGATTAAGATTATTCAATCATTCGAAGGCAATTCACTGGCCGGAAAAGATCCAGAAGAAATTGTCCAAATTAAAAGGGCAAGAGAGCTAGGCATCGATTAATATGATTATTGATAAGGCTTGTGATTACGTAATTTATTATTAAACTTATTATATTTCATTATCTACCCCTTAGTTTAATAGAGTAATTTTGAAATATTATATTATAAATAACGTATTAATCATAAGTACATAAGTAGGTCCATTATTTTTTAAGCGGGGTTAAATATTTTAAAAGGATATGAAAGAAACTGACGAAGAAGTAGTCATGAGAGTCCAGGCGGGGGACAAGGATGCATATGGTGAAGTAATCGATCGTTTTGAAAAGCCACTGTGTGCTTTTATATTTCGGATTCTTGGGGATAAAGAAAACTGCGCCGATGCTCTACAAGAGACTTTTCTTAAGGCATATAAAAATATCAATTCATTTGATCCTAAGAGAAAATTTTCATCTTGGATTTACAGAGTTGCTCACAACGAAGCCATCACTCATTATCGGAAGAATAGCAAACATTTTACTCTAGAGGAAATTGACGAGATAGAGAGTAAGGAAAATAACGAAGAAACAATCCAAACAAAACTTGATTCAGAAAAACAAAAACATGTATTAGACAAGGCGCTCCTGACTATACCGTTAAAATATCGTGAGGTTATAGTCTTTAGATATTATGAAGAGAAAAGCTACGAAGAAATATCCGAAATAATGCGCTTGCCGATAAATACTGTTGGAACCTACTTAAGCCGAGGGAAAGCAGAGATAAAAAAACATTTTAATGATATTAATATCGAGGAGATATTATGAGTGACTTAAAAGAAAAAGTGATGCAAAGCATCAATAAAAAAGAAATAAAGATGCGCACGAAAGGTTTCTTCAGGTTGACAAGAGCTTTGGTTGAAATTGGAATAGTTGGGATTGCATTGTTGGTTATCTTTTTGATCAATCTTAGCTTTTATTTGCCGAGAAAAGGTTGTGGATTAGGCGTAAATCGCTGGAACCATCTGATTAGTGTCATTCCATGGGAGATTGTGATATTAGGGGTTGGAGGAATTGCTCTATTAATTTGGATCATTTATCGCTATACGGGAGCCTATAAGAAACGGCTATTGTTGGTGATTGGAATTGTATCTGCGATTGTATTAATCTCGGGGTTTCTGCTTTCTGTCTCAAATTTTAATGAAACGGTTGGTCGGGGGTTTGGACGTATGCATAATATTGAGCAAAATATAAATACAAATAATGAGAATGGAAATGGTTATTGCGGTGGAAAAAATAAAAAATGAAATATAATGATCTAAATCTCGTATTACTAGCAGAAAGGATCAATAAAAACCTTTCGAGAAAAGGAGAGAAAATGAATAAAACGTTAATCGTGGGTGGAGTAGTTGCCTTAACTCTACTTACAACAGGAGCTGTTTATGCCAAGAGTTCGCTTGGAACAGTTAAAACCCCAAGCGGGGCTGAAGTTGCAAAAGTTGGTTTATCAGGAACAGTCGAAAGTGTTTCTACGACTGGG
Source organism: uncultured Candidatus Saccharibacteria bacterium (assembly GCA_964593075.1). Classification (GTDB taxonomy): domain Bacteria; phylum Patescibacteriota; class CPR2; order UBA1875; family CAIMLA01; genus JAQUMB01. The sequence continues at coordinate 437 of CAZQGP010000095.1, read as the reverse complement.
AAGAACCAAATACAACTAAAAGACGATGACGGGAAAAGCTATACCGTCAATCTCGGAAAACGTGGATATGTTGATACCACAGTTAAAACAGGAGATAGTGTTAAGGTTGAAGGTTTAGAAAAAAATGCTGGGACAGTCAGTGCTTGGAATTTGACTAAAGCGGATGGCAGTCAGGTTACAATAAGGACAGAAGCCGGTAAACCAGCTTGGGCCGGAAGTGGTTCAGGACACAATGGATCAGGGATGATGAACGGCGCGACCGAAGGTGGTGGATTTGTCGATGCCAACGGTGACGGTAACTGCGACCATGCGACCGAGTAAATAGTTTGCTAACAAAGACCCTTCGGGGTCTTTTTTAGTATAAATCGATACTGCAACTTACTGGGTTAAATATATTTTGAATATCGAACCAGAAACGTAAGTGTCAAGTATAAATA
>CAZQGP010000094.1:0-10809 GCA_964593075.1 uncultured Candidatus Saccharibacteria bacterium | reverse complement strand
GTTATGGGTGGAGTAATAGTTGTAGTAATGCTATTATCTTTAATCATTCTATTAAGATTAAGGAAGAAAAGTGCTAATAAATAGCAATTATTTTATAGCCCTTTTGCTTGCGATTGTGATTGAGATTACAGTCGCTTTATTTTTTGGCTATAAAAGAACAATTGAATTACTTGTGATTATCTTAGTAAATATAATGACTAGTCCATTACTAAATTATTTCTTATCACTCAACAATTATATCAACTTAGTGCAAATGAACCTGCCAATGTTAGTTTTTTTAGAGATAGTTGTCGTTTTATTTGAATGGTTGCTATTATTATTTGTATTTCAAAAAAAACCTCTTAGTTTGCTTATAATGTCTTTTATTATGAATTTATTTTCTTATCTTGGGGGATTAATAATATTTAGATAAAACCCTAAATTCGTGCAAAATAACCCCGCTTGTAGTATTATCGCATTCTCCTCATTGAGCCTAAAATAGGTTCTAACGTCTTCTACGATGGCCAGCCAATTTCGTGAAGAAAGGCTTTACTAAACCTTTTATAAAAATTCAATTTATCAAATTCATATTCTTTTAATATTTCTACCTTCATATGTTAGTATTGGTTTATGAGACATACTGCAAGAGCAATTATAATTGTTAAGAAGAAGATTCTTTTAGTTACAGGATATGGTTCAGAATATTATTGGAGTCCAGGTGGCGGTATTGAAAGTAACGAGACCCCCTTGGAGGCATTAAACAGAGAGTTACTTGAAGAACTTGGCGTAAAAATAAGCACTTCGAAGCCTTATAAATCGTATATTGTTGAGGAAACGAAACAAAAAGTCGATAACTTTTTAGTTGAAACTTCTGGTAAACTAAACCTAGGTAATGAGGTCTCTGATATATTTTGGCTATCTAAGGATGACTTTTTAAATAAAAAAGTGAAAGTGACTCTGGGGTTGTCTAAGATACTTATACCATCATTAATAAAAGATAAACTCTTATAACTTTAGCCTAAGAGAAATTAGCTTAACATGGTATTTAAGACATTATTTAGTTAAGTACTCGGCTAGTTCCTGATACCGCTTGTTGTTCCAAAGCTCAATGCTTTCTTCCATATTCATTGAAGCAATTGTTTTGTTGTATCCGCTCGGGATAAAGATAGAGTCAACCATTATCCCATTATCGCCGCTTGCCTTTTCTATAAATTCACCAAAAGTTTTTGCGATAAAGACGACTGGATCTTTACCAGGCTCACAATAACCTAGAGCGTCGATAAAGTAACCGGATTTATCATCATATTGACTAAGCAAGGAAGTGATATCGCCTGTCTTAAGCCATTTATTTATATATTTTATGAACGGTCCAGGGAATCCTTTCAATGCATTTATGTATAAACCCACGTCTACTTTAAAAACTGGCTTGCTTGTTTGTTCTGCTGCATACTTGACTGAAAATTTAACCACTTCTTCTGAGGATGCGGACTGAATCTCAGGCGTTTCAATGTCTATTTGTTCAACTTCAAAACCGTAGCCAGCCATAGAGGCTTTAGCAATTTCTACTTTCCGAGCATTTCCCGTAACCATATATAGTTTTTTCATGGATAGATTATAACATAACTCTAAGACGGAGATTTCTATTCCTCTACCATGCTCGTTTGCTATGAACAAAATAGGGGATTAACAACTCAATTTGATTCAAGGCCAAATAGGCTCGAATGTCTTCGACGATGGCCAACCAGGTTCATGAATAAAGGCTTAGAAAGGACTTTTTCAGTTTAGATATAATTATTAAAGTATTTATTATATAATTATTTTAAACATAAATTAGGATTAAGTACAAATGACCGATGAATCGCAACCAAACCTAGACCAACCGACAACGCCACCCTTAGATACAAGCACAAACGAGCAATCAGACCCAATTCAAATCACTCAAGTTGAGCCTCCTCGGCCTGCTAGTCAAGAACAATCACAAACAGAGGCCGGGATAAATCAATCTGATGAATATCTTCCAGATTATTCCCAGGATAACTCAGTGGGGAGGAAAAAGAATAAGAAGGTTCTATTTTTAGTTGGGGGGACACTGTTAGTATTAGTTGTTTTAGTATTCTCTTTTATAGGCTGGTTTAAATTTAGCTATTTAATATTCCCTGGAATGTATAATTCGAGTCCAATTGTAATAGAAAGAGATTTTAACTTTATCTATAAGCCGGGCATATTTGGTATTGACGAGATGAACACGTATACAAATATTTATACTAAAGACATGGTTTCGGAAGAAGCTATCAGCACACGACTAATAATATCAGAAAAAGATATGAATAGGATAAAGGAAAAAACTGAGCAAATAAATTTTGATAAATACAAGAGTGATTGCAGCAATATTGGCGAACCATACGTTGATTTTTCAGGAAGTGTATATTTAAAGGTAGAAAACAAAGGGAAAATAAAGATAATCGAGTGTGGTGATTCATTAGCAAGGTCTGACGAAAATCTAAATGGTTTATTTATATTGATAGATGAGGTTATTGAATCCAATAATTCATACAAAAGACTCCCTGAGCCAACTAGTGGTTATTTGTAAATATCAAATTAACTATTTCTACACAAAACCTATCCTAAATAGTGTTTATGTTTTTTAAGACAAAGTAGGTGCTAACGGCTTCTACGATGGCCAGCCAATTTTATGACTATTGGCTAACACCTCAGTATTTTGTTTTTAATTATATTTAACTTATAATCATTTAATGATAAAAGAACTTTCAGCCGGTGGCATAATAACAAGAGTCGTTAATGGCGAAACTGAGATCCTTCTAGTCAAACAGCCGGATAACAAGTTTGGTTATCCAAAGGGTCACATTAAATCAGGTGAATCAGAACGTATAGCTGCGAAAAGAGAAATAATCGAAGAGACTGGCTACACGGACGTTATTATTAGAAACAAACTAGGTATTATAAAAAGAGATTCAATAAATCCTGAAGGGCGACATATTATTAAGGACATCGCTATGTTTCGAGCGGAAATCCGCGGCGCCAAGCAAGCAGAAACTGACGAAATGGTAGTTTGGGTGAAAACATCAAAAGCCTTAGGGGAGTTCTGGTATGTGGAGGACAACGAGTTTTTTCACCAACTAAAAAATGAATTATAAAGACCCTTATGATACATATTTTTTCAACTCCTATCAAGCTTGTCAGTCTATTAGCAGCTAGGGATCAACAACTCACCCTCATTCACTACAAGATAGGTTCTAACATCGTTCACGATGGCCAGCCAAATTCGTGATGAAAGGCTTAGTAGAAACTTTATTTGTAAGTTCCTATTTATATTAGTTACTATCGTATGCCAATTTTTGGTAGTAGAAATCTACTCACTACCTGCCTATTGAATTAAGATTAAGTTCAAAATAGATCCTATAGATAACTACGATTCATTAAATGTAGTATTATATTAGCATGTCAATTGATAAAAAGAATTCAAATAATAAACAAGTGCTATTTCGTAATATGCTCGTAGGGATTTTGCTATATTCTGTAGTTCTCGGGTTTTTTAATGACTACACAGATATTTTGCATACTGGAACATATTCAACAACTTTTTTGATGGCTATAGTTATGCAGATTCTGACATATCTAACATATATGGCCAAAGATAGATTCGTAGATTGGTTTAAAAGTCGTAAGAATCTTAAGAGTAAAGCTTTGATTGTTTTTGGAGTTTGGCTAATAATATTTCTGTCAAAGTTTGTCTTTTTATGGGTAATAGAGTTTGTTTTCCGTGGAACGGTTGAAATTAGTGGTTTTTTGGGACTATTGCTTATGGTAGTTATTTTGACGGTCGCTCAAAAGTTAGTTGAGATTGTTTACTGTAAGCTGGGTGACAAACGATAGCGCTCAATATATGAACTGTAGCATTGGACTCTCCTCATCGGTTATAGAATGTTGTATAATATATTTAAGAACTAAAGAAAGGACAACGAAATGCCACCACTAAGAGCAAGAAGAAGAGGAATGTTAATGGGCGCAGCCATTGCTAGTTCACGATCTAAAAAAGCTGCCCAGCAAACACCAGCTTCCCCACAGACAGCAACTTCACCTCCACAGGCAGGACAAAACCAAGATATCACTAAGCAATTGACAGACTTGAAGGGGTTGCTCGATAGCGGGATACTCACTCAAGAAGAGTTTGATTCTAAAAAAAAGCAAATACTTGCACTTTAGCTAAACTATTCTGGTTAAGGGGCGTCGCATAAATTAAAGCTGTTTATGCATTAATGCATAAAGGGGAAATTTTAGATTTATTTGATTCAAGACAAAATAGGTTCTAATATCGTTCACGGGGGCCAGTCAATTACGTGAAGAAAACTTGGTAAGTATAATTAATAATTATTCTTTACTTATTTGTTTTTGTTTATTAAAGTATAATTATAATTGAAAGGAAAAATAATGAACCCAGAACAAAATGGACCAGCTCCGGTAGAAACAGGCATGAGCCAAGAGGAATCGGATAGAATATTTGAAGAAAGTCTTGAGGCCATGGGCCAGATAGGTTTCGATGAAGCAAGAAGAATTGCTGCTGATCCTGAAGGATCGGCTCGGATATCAAGACAAGAACGTGCCGCATATGCAGAAATAGCCGCCGCCTCCGCCGCTAAGAATGGAGACCAAGAAGCTTACCAATCAGCAATTAATGAATTGAATAAAATTTTCGAAGAAAGTCAAAAAGCAAAAGGCCTAAAACCAGAGATTCAATAATAGTAAGCTTTAAAAGATATTTGTTATAGTGACTCGAAAGAGTCACTATTTTTTTGTGTAGGACACTATCATTGCCTAGGTTCGATCCTCTATAAAATGGGTCCAAACATCGTTCAGAATGGCCAACAAAATTTATGAGTAAAGGCCTTATAGGGTTTTTTTAAATTTTTAGTATTCATTTTGGTATACTTAATTTATGAATGAAACTTTTTTAACAAAAAAATGAGAGATAAAAGCTTACTGATTTTAGGAAGTATTACTGATCTTTGTTTTCTCTACTTTTTATGTGCAGCAGTTTCATGGTACATATTTTATAGTGCAACTCCGCTCTCAGTAGATCCTTGTATTGGACTTTTAAAAAAATACCACATTTTCACTCCATGAATCATTATTTGGCTATAAAGAATGCGCGTTATATTAAAGGCAAGATATGAGAAAAGTTGGTTGAGCTTTGAGCTGAATCCTGAAACAATTAAGGCTATGATTAAATCTAATTCCGATAACTATATAACGGGTTATCCGTTTGATAGATTAGTTAATAACCCTAAATGCAATATGACAGAAGTAATATTGACTAATAGATAGTTATATTTGCTTATTTATGGTTGCAAGACTTTTTAAATATATACAACTATTATAAAGTTGGGAAAGAGCTATGTGACGCATGTTTTATTCCTGTTTAGTTGGTTTTTTTAGATTATATATACTGATATTACAAATATATTATTGCCATGTTAAAGGGTCTACATAAAATATATGTAAACCCTTTGATTGATTCTTTTAGCTTTCAGTAAATGGGTTAATGTCTTTATCGTAGTCTGGGTCTATTTTCGGGTTTGGAATGTATCGAAGGCCAAAAACTTGCTCGGTATAATGTGGTGCCTTCTTCAGATCATCAATGACATTCTTGTATATAATAGCCTTTATTTCTTCTACATTGCCCGTGTCGATATCAGCCAAATCAATAGATATGACTGCAATTGAAGTAGGATAGTCTATATAGAATGACCCGTCATCAAGATAGATTACTGCAAACTGATATTCATATTTTATCCCGAGGATAGTATCTTCTGCAGATATTTCCTGGCGATACATTAAATCATTTTGTGCAAAAGGATCATCTTGGTTCATCACACTCTCCTCCAAAAATATTTAAGTGTGCTTTCGAGAATTCTATTTTGTTATTTAAAAAAAATCAATGACAATATATGCTGTTTTTTTATTATTCTTGTTTTTTAAATAATAATTATCATTAATTTCAATAAGTTTGTATAATAATGCCATGGAAAAAGCCGATAAAGTCGAAAGTCAAATTACTCATATTGAAAATTCTCGATTTGCTCAATCTCCAGAATTGAAAACAACATTAATCCCTGAAGTTTTTACAGACACTGATGGCGTAGAGAGACAATTATATACCTTGTATGATACCAATAACCATCCGGTTAATATTGTTTTTTATTCTCCAGAAGAAATACCTTATAGTCAAGATATCATAAAGAATAAAAATACGATGATTCTTGGTGAAAAACCCAGATATAGATCAATAGAAGATTGGCAAAATTTTAATGACCAGCTGTACAAAGAATCTTCAAGTTTTAACCAAAATAATGTTGCGGGATTACAAAAGGAAAGAGTTTTTGAAAGCGGAAACGGTCTTATTTTTGTCGAAAGCAATCCTACCGCACTTTTGGATTTAGCGGTTTTACTTGGAGCAAAAACAGACCAAGAGTATCAAATAAACCGTCGCAGTGCTCACCTGAAAATTATCACGGAAAAAGTTCAAGACATGATAGATAAAATCATTGCCTCAAAGATTTATGATACAAACGGCGAAAAAAGGTCAGAAGTCAGTTATGAAGGCGAATTATTGACTATTTTGACTTTGATGGGGAATATGGAAGCACAAACTTTATTAGAACAAAGCTATCAGGTGCTACAAAAATCAGACGCTACAATAACTAGGGCGCGTCAAGAAGAAATAAAGGAATGGGGTGAAAAAAATAAAGACGCTGAACGAATTGAGATTGGCGAACTAATAGCAGTACATGCAACACGTTATCTTCCCAAAAAACACAAAGGTAAAAAGATAATTAAATCCACCTTTGACGCTACGGGCTGGGAAGTACCAAGGAATACTGTACACTCAGCACTTAATCATCATGTTTCAGGACATAGTTATGGAAGTTGGGACGAGACTCCTTACGTAATTATGACACCACTAGCTGACATGATCAAAGACAATGGCAATCCTGCCTTGCTTAATACAGTTGATACGTATTTTGAAGTATCACCAGGTACTGGCTTAAAGCTTCCAGAAACCACATGGATTGTTAGGCCGGGATCATTGAACGAAGGTGAGATTATTACATACAATGAGGTAAATCAAGAAGTGCGCTACAAGACAGACAGATTGCGTCCTGCAGACCTTAAGATGCTCTGTTCTTATTATGATGACAGACAAAGGGTTACGTTTAATAATGAACTTTTTAGGGAGATTACCTCGTTATTTGGCACAGTTGTGAGCGATAGATATGTTCACATTTCAGAAGAACAATCTAAGCGCATTTTCGAAATTAGCAGCTCGAGAGAAAGGATTAATGATATTGCCGAGATTTTTTTCTCTCTAAATGCAAAGGAATCTATTGCTAATATTTGTCGTGAATTATTTATGATAGACATAACAGATGAAGACATCGACCGAATAGCCAAAAATATTAATACTTTCTTCACCACACAAATTAAGGAGTTGGCAGTAAATAGTCAAATGGAAAAAATGGGATTTGCCAAGAAACAAGGTGGTATGTGGGCATGGGGTGGATCTTGGGATGTAACAAGCTCTACCACAAAACTGGGGGCAGAAATTGGTGTACCAGTGGGGGCTCATTCTGGTACAACAAGTTATGCAATTGAGGGCTTTGTACCTAAAAAGTTTTCAGGACTTGATTCGAAAAATAATCGTGATTCTCTTGGAGATCTAATCCCTCCTGAAAAACCAGCCATAATAAAACATGAGGTTCGCGAATATTTAATGACTAACATTGATAAGTTGTCGCCTGAATTAAGGAGAGCCGTGTATTTGATGGGTGCAATATAATAACTCAGTGCCATGCCAAAATATATATGACGCTTTATCAACTTTTTTTTTCAAAAAACGAGCAAAAAATGAAAGTATTATTTATTTCTTAAGGCGGCCTGGGCTGCTGCTAAGCGTGCAATCGGCACTCTATACGGAGAACAAGAAACATAGTTTAAGCCAGTTCGATGACAAAAATCTATTGAATCTGGATCACCTCCATGCTCACCACAGATACCAAGCTTAATATCTTTACGAGTTAATTTGCCCTTCTCAACTGCGGTTTTTATCAATTGACCAACTCCAATTTGGTCGAGAGAAACAAACGGATCACCTTCTAGTAGACCAAGCTTAATATATTCAGGCAGGAATTTTGAAACGTCGTCTCTCGAAAAACCATAAGTCATTTGGGTTAAATCGTTTGTACCAAAAGAAAAAAATTCTGCTTCTTTGGCAATCTCGTCAGCCATCAAGGCCCCTCTTGGAACCTCTATCATTGTACCAAGTTTATATTTAATTTCTGTTTTTTGCTCCCTAAATACTTCCTTTGCCACTTTTCCAACTATTTCCTTTTGGGCAAGGAATTCTTTTACATCTCCGACTAAGGGTATCATAATTTCTGGCACGGTGATTATCCCTTCTTTTGATATAGAACATGCGGCCTCCAGAATTGCTCGAACTTGCATGGCCGTGATCTCGGGATATGTATTACCCAATCTACACCCTCGATGCCCCAACATAGGATTAACCTCGTGCAAAGATGCAATCTTTTCTTCTATTTGGTTTATTGATTTATTTGTTTCTTTGGCTAGTTCTTGAATCTCACTTCTTTCTTTTGGTAAAAACTCGTGCAACGGGGGATCAAGAAGACGGATTGTGGCTGGCAAACCGTTTAGTTCACGGAAAAGACCAACAAAGTCAGCCCTTTGAAAAGGAATTAAATCTTTTAAAGCCCCTTCTCGTTCTGCCAGAGTATCGGCCAATATCATCTTTCTCATTGAGAAAATTCTTTTTTCGTCAAAAAACATGTGTTCAGTACGACAAAGACCGATTCCTTCGGCCCCAAATTTTACCGCCGTCGCTGTGTCGTGCGGGGTATCTGCGTTGGTTCTAATAGCCAACACCCTGAATTTGTCAGACCATTTCATTACTGCTTGAAAGTCTCCTGAAATGTCTGGCTCCGAAACTTCTAATGCCTTAGCATAGACTTTCCCTGTTGAGCCGTTTAGTGAAATTATATCCCCTTCTTTTAATATTGTTCCGTCGCCTGTAGTAATAGTTCTGTTTTTGTATGAAATAGTAAGAGATTCGCAGCCACAGATACAGCATTTACCCATACCTCTAGCAACAACCGCTGCATGTGAAGTCATTCCGCCACGTGCAGTCAAGATGCCTTCTGCTGCGTTCATGCCAATTAAGTCCTCAGGAGACGTCTCGACTCTTGCAAGGATAACCTTATGTCCTTCTTCTGCCAAATCGAAAGCCTTATTAGCATCAAAGACAATTTCACCAACTGCCGCACCAGGAGACGCAGGTAAGCCCGTGACAAAAGGGGTTGCTTTACTTTCGATCTTTGGGTCAAACATTGGATGCAGCAGCTGATTAAGCTGAGAAGCATCGAGACGTATGATTGCCTCTTCTTCTGTAATTAATCCTTCTTTAACCATATCAACAACAATTTTCAAGGCTGCAGCAGCGGTGCGCTTACCATTTCTGGTCTGCAACATATACAGCTTATTCTCTTGAATTGTAAATTCCATATCTTGCATGTCTTTATAGTGTTTTTCAAGATTTTGTCTGATATCATTTAACTCTTGGTAAATTTCCGGCATTTCATTTTTTAAGTCATCCATATTTTTAGGTGTTCTAACTCCAGCCACAACATCTTCACCTTGAGCATTCATTAAATATTCACCATAAAACTTATTTTCACCAGTTGAAGGATTACGAGAGAAGCAAACCCCAGACCCACAATCGTTTCCCATGTTGCCAAATACCATTGCTTGGATATTGACCGCTGTACCTAAAAGACCATATATGTTATTTAAGCGTCGATAGAGAACCGCTCGGCTGTTATTCCAAGAACCAAAAACTGCTGCCACAGAAAGCATGAGTTGATCGAAAGGATTGTCTGGAAATATTTTACCGGTTTCTTTCTTAGTAATTACCTTAAATTTTTCACAAAGTTCCTTTAAATCATTGCCCGTTAATTGTGTATCAAATTTAACCTTCTTTTCTTCCTTAAAATCATCCAAAGCATCCGAATACAGCTCAGAAGGGACTTCCATAACTACGTCTGAAAACATCTGAATAAAGCGGCGATATGAATCCCATGCAAAGCGCTCATTACCGGTTTTTTTTATGATGCCAGCCACCACCTTGTCGTTAAGTCCTAAGTTTAAAACCGTATCCATCATTCCGGGCATTGACGAGGCTGCACCTGATCTAACGGAAAGAAGTAGAGGATTTTCAGTGTCTCCAAGCCTTACTTTCATCTCTTTCTCTAGTCTACTTATATTGTCTTTTACTTCTTTGGTAAGTCCTTCTGGTATTATTTTGCCGGCTTTATAATATTCATCACATGTTTCAGTTGTAATAGTAAAACCTTGTGGGATTGGCAATCCCATATTTGTCATTTCGGCTAGATTTGCGCCTTTCCCCCCCAAAAGTTCCTTCATCTCTTTTTTACCTTCATCAAAATAATAGACGTACTTTTTGGACATTTTGTGCTCCTGTTTTAATTAACAAAATAAATTACCCACGATGGGCAACTTAAATATTCTAACAAGATTAAATTATAATTAAAAGGGTCTAAGTATATATTTTTTGACTTTTTTATATTGCAAAAAGAAATCCCGTCATAAGGTCAAGACCTTTGCATCATTTCAATAGGAATTTTCATATTAATTCCCAGATGTCTTCTCTCGTTATTGTAATAGTATAAGTACTCTGAAATCTTCACTTTAATTCCTTTTTCTTTAGGGCAACATCCGAGA
>CAZQGP010000093.1:0-3610 GCA_964593075.1 uncultured Candidatus Saccharibacteria bacterium | reverse complement strand
GGCTGGTTTCTAGAACTTGATTAAAAACGTTATTGATGATATAATATAAAGCGCTTAGTTAATTGAGTAATCGCTCTGAAGTGATTCAGAGAGGAAAGTCCGGGCACCATAAGATTAGGATAGTCATTAACGATGACCGGTCGCAAGGCCAGGGAAAGTGCCACAGAAACAATACCGCCTCTTTTGAGGTAAGGGTGAAAAGAGTGAGGTAAGAGCTCACAGTTCTAGTTAGTGATAGCTAGAAGAGGTAAACCCTATCTGGTGCAAGACAGGTGGGCCTAACACATTTACGAAGCATGACTTTGAGAAGCCAATAACTTTACAAGGACTATTTAATCGTAAAAGCCACAATCTGAGCCAAATGTGTTTGGTCCTGTCGCTTAGATAGATGATTACTACCCGTAAAGGGGACAGAACCCGGCTTACAGATTAACTAAGCATTTAAAAACCCCCGATTCCGGGGGTTTTTAATATATAAATATTAAAGACTAATGACAGCCATGACAACCAGCGCAGCCACTACAGCCACTTTCCTCTGAGTCCTTTTTTTCTAAGACCGTGACATCTTTTTGCCCACAAGCTGGACAAGCTAACTTCTTTTCAGTGTCTGCTAGTCCTTCAAACTTTGCTTTACATTTTTGACATTCATATAAATTGCTCTTCATTATTTGACCTTTTCTATAATGTTAGTAAAAACTTTTGGTTGGTTGACGGCTAATTCAGAAAGAATTTTTCTATCGATTTCAATCTTATGGCGTTTAAGCCCAGCCGTAAATTTTGAGTAAGAAAGTCCATTTAATTTTGCGGCATTACCTATTCGTATTATCCATAATCGCCTGATGTCTCTCTTTTTATTCCTTCTATCCCTGTATTGATAAGACCATGCTTTGAATAAAGCTTCTCTAGCTTTCTTTATGCTGCTGCGCCGTACCTTGAGCATGCCTTTTGTTTGATCGGTTATTTTTTTATGCTTGGCGTGACTTGTAACGCCCCTTTTTACTCTCATTATCCAACTCCTAACATCTTCTTAACGATTTTTTTATCACTCTTCGCAACATCTAGATCTCCTTTGTAATTGCGTTTTTGGTCTTTTGATTTATGCTCTAACATATGATTAGCAAAAGCTCCTTGACGCTTGGTCTTGCCTGTTGGGGTTATTTTGAAGCGTTTTTTTGCTCCGCTATGAGTTTTGATTTTCGGCATTATCTTTTTCCTTAATTACTTTGATATTATTACTTTCCTTCTTATTTGATCTTGGAACCAATACCATGATCATGTCTCGACCAGTAGATTCGGGGGGTTGCTCGACTTCAGAAACCTCCGCCATTCGTTCTATTATTTTATTCAGTAAATTCAATCCAAGCTCTTTATGGACAATCTCGCGTCCCTTAAAGCGGAGTTGAAATCTAACTTTATCTCTCTTGTTTAAGAACTTTTCGGCTAGTTTTAGCTTTGTAACTAAATCATGTTCACCAATCTTTATGCCCAGACGAATTCCTTTAACGTCGACGGTTTTCTGTTTCGTTTTTTGCTTTTGTTGTTCGTATTTAAATTTACCCCAATCTAGCACCTTAACGACGGGCGGTAGAGTATTAGGGGAAACCTCAATCAGGTCAAGCCCCTCATTTTTTGCAATCTCAAGGGCTTTAGATGTGGGCATAATTCCGAGCTGTTGACCATCAAAAGAAATTACCCTAACTTCAGGTACTCTTATATATTCGTTGATACGAATCCGTTTGTTTATTCCTACCTCTTTAATGATAAACAAATTCTAGCAGAATTGACCTTTTCTGTCAATGTGAGCTAAAAGTGTCTTTTACGTGAAACGATAACTCTTAGCTTTTTCTCGGAGATTGAAATAGTAACAGGAGTTTGGGTAACAACTTGGCCGTCGGCGCTGACCGAAACAGGATCCTTTGTTTTTATGGTTACCTTTTGAGTATGAAAAACAGATACACGATGACTGTCCCTGTCAGAAAAGTTGATTTTTTTCTGACCATATAAAAGGATGTCTCTAAAACTTAGTTTGTTGATCAGTATTGCATCTAAAGTGTTGTCTTGTGGTTGTGAAGTTGTTGGGAGATAATCAAGTATCACTCCATTTGATACTGAAAGATTAAAACATTCAGTTTTCACGCTATATTTATTATCAAATTCAAGTTCAATTTGAAAAGGCTTAAATTTTCTAGCGGCTTTTGAAAGATTAGCTAGGTATAAACCGCGAGCGAAGAGCGAGGGTTTTTGATATTTCTTAAGATCAAAAACGATATTATCAAAACCGATTGAAGCGGACGTCACGAAAACGTTATCGTTGATTTTACCGAGATCAACCTTCTCAATTTTTCGTGCCGCCAGTATTGCACAAGCTGATTGCCAATCGTGGATACCAAGCAAATTTGCTAATTCATTTGTGGTACCAGTCGGGATAATACCTAAAGCGACCCCATCTTTATCCTCTAAGGAGTTAATGACTTCATTTATTGTACCGTCTCCCCCGACAGCAATAATTGTTTTAAAGCCCTTGCTTATAGCAATTTTTGTTAGTTTTGGAATATCGGCCGGTCCAGTGCTTTTCTCAAATTCACCAGCAATACCAAGATCGCTCAAACGCTCTTTAAGTTTTTCTTGTATTTTATTAATTTTACCGCCACCGGCAGCTGGGTTTATGATGTAATAGTACATAAACTAAATTATTTTTTAGGCTTTTCTTCTTTTGGCTCTTCCACTTCCTCTTCGTCAATTTCGGCAATTGGTTCGGTTTCTTGGGGTTTAATTTTCTCCATCATAGTTGATTTTCCAGTGAATATTGCTCCGGCTGAAATCGATAGAACGTTAGCGACTATATCGCCATATATCCTCCCTGTTTCTGTAATGTTTAATTGCTCGGTAGCTTCAATATTCCCTTGAACAGTGCCTGACACGACAACTCTTTTAGCCTTTACATTGGCTATGACGTGGGCATTAACGCCAATGTTAACCACCCCCTTTGTCTTGATCTCACCATTAACATTTCCGTCAACGGTGATATCGCCATCACTTCTTAGGTTTCCCTTTAATTTAACCGAGGTGCCGACGATTGTTTCTGCCACCCCAGAGATGATCTCTTCTTCCTTTTTTTCGAACATTTTAACTCCTTTATTCAACCGCTTTATTAATAGCCTCTATTTCTTCTGCACTTAAATTGTGCGATGATTTACCCTTAACAATTGATTTAGCATACACTCGATCGGCCCCTCGACCATGGATGCTCGTCAAAACAATGCCGCTATTCTCAAGGTTTAGTAGGGCTAGACTGAAGCTCATATCACCCCCGGTGTCTTTAAAGGGGTTATAGCGAACAGCTCCGATTTTTTGGAAACTAAGCTTAACAATCTTAGAAATTTCATCTAAACCTTGTTCTACTTTCTCAGATCTTTTGTTGAACTTCTTATTATCAGTCACAACATGATTTAATAATTCATAAATATTATTATCCGTTGATTCAAAAAAAAGTCTATTTTTCCTCTTTAATTTTAAAATTAAAAAAGTTAAAGCTATATTCCAAGCTATAAGAATTAGACTGACAACGATTAATATAATGAAGGTATTATCCATCTAAGCTCCAAAAAGC
>CAZQGP010000092.1:0-4365 GCA_964593075.1 uncultured Candidatus Saccharibacteria bacterium | reverse complement strand
CTCTAATACAACTAAGTGCCCATTTCTTTACGGCAAAAATGTCTTAAAAATCCCCCTAACCTTACTTAATACATTGCTCGTTTTATTAGAGCCACTAAAACCAATCCTTTCCTCAAATGCATAAAGCATTAAACCCACACTCGTAGACATGCTTGTATCATAGACTTTCTCAGTTAAGCCGTTTAATGAATGTGGCTTTCCTATCTCTACAGGTAGCTTGAAACAATCTTTTGCCAAAATATCAATCCCATCTAATTTGGCCCCTCCCCCAGTTAGAATAATTCCGGCGGGTAATAAAACATCCTTCTTTAATCGTTTAAGATCTTCTCGGGCAATTTTAAAGATTTCTTCCATTCTAGCCTCAGCTATCTCGGCAATATGTCTTTTTGAGAAAACTCCCTCTTCTTTGATATCGATTGCCGAAAGATCTATCTTTTCTTTTTCTGGGACATTCTTATAAAAAGCATTCCCATATTTGACTTTAACCTTCTCAGCCACGTCAACTGAGGTTCTTAATCCAATTGCAATATCATTTGTGACTGACGAAGCGCCTATTGGAAATACATTTGTATATAGAAGACTGTCATCCTCAAATATTGATAATCCAGTTGTCTCAGCTCCAATATCTATAACGGCACACCCCAGCTCTCTCTGTCTCTTGTCTAGAACTGCTTTTGCCGAGGCCAGGGGTGTAATAACTAGATCATCTACTCTTATACCTGCTTGGGCAACGCATTTACCTAAGGTTTTTTGAACCTGTGAGGAGAGAGTTACAATTAATGCCTCTACTTCTAGTCTTACGCCCGTCATACCGTGTGGATCTTTAACTCCTTCTTGGTTATCAATAATAAAATATCTAGGAATAACATGTATTATTTCCTTATTAGGAGGAATCTGAATCGCCTGAGCCGCTTCTTCCGCTCTCAACATATCATTTTTAGTTATCTCTTGATCGGCCCGACCAACGGCCACGACTCCCTTTGAGTTTGTTGAATGAATGTGGCCACCATTGATATTGACATTTGCATGATCAATCGTAAAACCACAGCATCTTTCAGCCAATTCCACAGCTTCAGATATTCCACTTACTGTCTCTTCTATCTCGGTTACGACTCCTTTTCTAAGTCCACTAACATGAGAAGTGCCAACGCCAATTATTTTGACGGTGTTTCCCTCTTCTGGTTGACCAACAACTACGCTTATTTTATTAGAACCGATGTCTAATCCTACAAAAAATTCTTCTTTTTTCGCCATTTTCTTTATATTAACTTATCTATTATATAGGGTAATGAGCCAATCTTTCAAGGGGTCTTCTCATTTTGTCAAAATAATCGGCTTTGTATCTGTTACATATATCGTATGTTCGAAGTGGGCGGACAATGATCCGTCGCTTGTGGTATAAGTCCAACCGTCACCAGCCTGAAAGACGTCATAAGCCCCCGTTGTTACCATTGGTTCTATGGCTATAGTCATCCCCTCCTTGATCAATTGTCCACTATCCTTTTCCCCAAAGTTCGGAATCAAGGGATCTTCATGAATGTTTTTACCAATGCTGTGACCGACTAAAGCCCTTACAACATTGAATCCGTTGCCTTCTGTGTAGTTCTGAATGGCAAAGCCTATATCGCCTATTTTATTTCCAACAATGGCTTCGTTGATTCCGACTGCTAGGGCCATCTTCGTCACATTCAACAATCTCTCTGTCTCAGCAGGGGCCACGCCGAGAGAGAATGTAATGGCTGCATCCGTATGATATCCATTATAGTAAACCCCCAAATCAAGAGAAACAACATCCCCTAAGATTAACTGACGATTTCCAGGGATACCATGCACCACCTCATCGTTTATTGAGACACAGATGGCAGCAGGATAGTCTTGATAGCCCAAAAAAGAAGGTTTGACTCTATACTTCAGACAAAGGCGTCGCGTCATATCATCAAGGTTTTTTGTAATCATCCCAGCACTAGTTCTCGCCTTTACTTCTTGAAGAATTTTCCCGAGGATAAAACCGCCTCTCTTCATTGATTCAAGTTTATCGTTGGTCACAAATTCAAACCCTCCTTAATATCATGAGCCACTTTTTTTATCGATTGTTCGCCATTTATTTCGAGAAGGATTTCTCTGGTTTGGTAATAACTAACGAGAGGTAAGGTGTTCTCTAAAAATACTTGCATTCGATTAATAATTGTCGCTTTATTATCATCTTTCCTAACGATCGGCTTTCCACCACAATCTGGACATTTTGTTAGGCCATATAAGGGTCTATTACATTTTTCACATACTCTTCGAATTGTTAAGCGCTTGATAACTTCTTTCTCATCTAAGAAAATATAGATAACGGCATCGAGAACTCTATCATGATCATGAAGTAACATTTCATCTAACTGTTTGGCTTGATGCAAATTTCTCGGAAAGCCATCAAAAATAATTCCAACTTCAGGATCGATAAGTTCAATCCTTCGATCAACCTCCTGAATCAAAATATCATCTTTAACTAACTCTCCACTCTCTAAAGTTTTCTTAACAAATGGATCCGATTCAGCTAAACTTCTCACAATATCTCCACTCGAAATAACTTCAAACTTTAAGTATTTCTTAAGTTCATTTATTTGAGTTCCTTTGCCTGATCCAGGCGGTCCCACCAAAAGTATGTTTTTTATCACAGTTTTAACCTTTCTAATATTTTCTCTTCTAACTTCGTCATTAATATCAATTCTTCTTTTGTTCCATGATCATATCCATAAAGATGAAGCATACCGTGAACCAAAAGACGGTCCACTTCTGCCTCAAGACTTATTTTCCTCAGAATGGCCTGTTCGCTGGCTTTAGTATAGCAGATAAATATTTGACCCATAAGTGGTTGTTTCTCGAGAGTAAAACTCAAAACGTCAGTGACTCTATCTATCGATCGATATTTTAAATTCAGAGTTCTAATTTTATTTTGACTTACAAAGATCATTTCAACATAATCAGGGTTTTCTTTCCCTAAAACAGAAAAAGCAGCTTGTGCTACTTTCTCTAAATTTGTCTTCTTGATACGAAATGTTTTTCCGATTATCTCAAATTTCATGCCAGCTTTGCTTTTACTAATTCTGAGACTCTTTTCCCTTCAGCCTGACCATTTGCTTTTGATATAACCTCTTTGATCACTTGGCCCATTTCTGACATTGTCTCCGCCTTCAAACTTAAGATTACCTGATCAATCAAAGTATTTAATTCGGCCTCTGTAAGCATCTTAGGTAGATATTTTTCTATAACGACCAGCTCTGCCCTTTCGTTCTCGGCCAAGTCTTCTCTGTTTCCGCTTTGATATTGACTTATTGAATCTCGTCGTTGCTTTGCTTGTTTCTCTAAAATATTCACAACCTCTGCCTCACTAAGATTATCACCTTTAGCAATCTCGGCATTTTTTATAGCACTTTTTACCATCCGTAAGACTGAGAGATCTAAGGCATTTTTCCCTTTAAGCGCCGCTACTAAATCTTCATCTATCTGTGTCTTAAGACTCATTAATAACCCCTAATTAATTGTTGACGATTCTTTTGTTCTTTTCTTACTTTTTTGCGGATAGCGATCTCTCTCTCTTCTCTCTTGGATAGGTCTTTCTCAAAGTGCTGTCGTTTTCTGACCATAGCCAAATTTCCGCTCTGTTGAACCTTTCTATTAAAACGTCTAACCAAACTTTCGAATGGTTCTTTTTCTTTTCGAATTACTGATTGCAAGCTTAACTCACCCCCTTTAATCTTTTTGTACCTATAATTATAGCATGTTTTTTTGCTTTAAGCAAAGGTTACGAAGTAGATTATTCTTGATTACCAGTAATCTCTAGCGCTAATTCAATTAAACTCTCTAGTGACTGGTTCGGTCCCAACTGAGTCGAGAGATAGCCTTGATACTTTTCAAAATATGTATTTTTCAAAGAGAGGTTTTCAGAGTACTCATCACTAATTCCGTATAAAGGATAGAGCTTTGCGTGAAGGTGATTTACTCCCATGCCTTCGATGACCATAGCAACCCGTTTAACTTTTAAGCCCTCTTTTAATATCTTAACAGCTTTTTTTATCGCTTGAAGGAAGAGAGCTATCTCTTGATCTCTCATCTCAAAAAGATCTGAATCGAAGTGCTTTTTAGGGATAACTAGCGTCATCCCCTTGGTATTTGGGTTCAAATCAAGAAAAGCCAAATAGTTTTCGTTCTCGAAAATAACAGCGGCTGGGATTATTTTTTCAGCAATCTTGCAAAAAAGACATTCTTCCATTTTTATTCCTTATATAGTGGTTCTTAATATAGGTTTAATAATAAACCCATAGGTTGTTATTGACAAGATAGATGTTATCGTGTAAAATTCCGAACTGTAGTGTAAAT
>CAZQGP010000091.1:0-2609 GCA_964593075.1 uncultured Candidatus Saccharibacteria bacterium | reverse complement strand
GGTAAGACTTTGATGGCGAGAGCAGTCGCCGGCGAAGCGGGGGTGCCATTTTTTTCTATCTCGGGTTCAGAATTTGTCGAGATGTTTGTTGGTGTAGGCGCCTCTAGGGTTCGTGATCTTTTTAACAAAGCGAAAAAGAATGCTCCATGTATCATATTTATTGACGAAATAGATGCCGTTGGTCGACAAAGAGGAACTGGAATGGGAGGGTCTCATGATGAGAGAGAGCAGACATTAAATCAGATTTTAGTTGAAATGGATGGTTTCGAAACCGAAACCAATGTAATTGTTATCGCTGCAACCAACCGTCCTGATGTTTTAGACCCAGCCCTTTTGCGACCAGGGAGATTTGATCGCCGCGTTGTTTTGGATATGCCAGATATTAAGGATCGAACGGACATATTAAAGATTCATGCAAAGAACAAACCCTTAGCAAAAAATACTAAACTTGAAGTAATCGCCAAACAAACTCCTGGTTTTTCGGGGGCTGATTTGCAGAATATCTTAAATGAATCGGCCATATTGGCAGCTAGAGAGAATAAAAAAGAGATTTCCATGCACGATATTGAAGCATCCGTTGAGAAAGTTTACCTCGGGCCAGAAAGAAAAGGGGCCGTGATGAATGAGAGAGAGAAAAAAATTACCGCCTATCACGAAGCCGGACACGCCCTGGTTGGCCATCTTTTGCCGAATACGGACCCTATTCATAAAATATCTATCGTTTCTCGAGGGATGGCTCTTGGTGTAACTTGGTCATTACCAACTGAGGATAAAAAGCTAATTTCAAGATCAGAGCTGAAGGACGATATCGCGATGATGTTAGGCGGCCGTGTGGCTGAGAAGATCTTCTTTAATGAAATTACAACTGGTGCCTCGAATGATCTCGAAAAAGCAACTCAAATGGCCAGAGATATGGTAACGCGTTATGGCATGAGCGATAAACTTGGTAACCAAATTTATGGACGCCGCGATGATCTCGTTTTCCTTGGTAAAGAGTTGGCCGAACACCACAAAGACTATTCAGAAGACATCGCATCGGTCATTGATTCTGAAATCTCTCTTTTTATCAATGAAGCCTACAAGAAAGCTGAAAAAACAATTGTCAGTAACAAGAAAAAACTTGAGAAGGTAGCAAGTGTTCTCTTGGAAAAAGAAACTATCGAATCAACAGAATTTAATGAGTTAATGGACAAAACAAAAGTGTAATGGGCACAGTTAAAAAGTTTTGGTACTACGTTTCAAAAAAAAAATTAACTATAGCTAATGCGGCTTTTATTCTCGGGTTAACTGGTTTACTCTCAAATATCTTAGGCTTATACAGAGAAAGAATTATTGCTGGACATTTCGGTGCAGGCCACATGACAGACGCTTTTTATGCGTCGTTTCGTTTACCTGATCTTATTTTTAACCTTTTGATTTTAGGAGCACTATCGAGTGCTTTTATCCCTATTTTTGTAGAAAAAATAGCCAAAGGAAAAGAAGAAGAGGCCAATTTAATCGCATACTCTTTTATGAACTTTATTCTAGTTTGCACTCTTATTTTTGGAATTGTGGTTTTTATTTTAGCTCCCAAACTGGTACCCCTGCTCTTACCTGGCTTTTTCAATCGGCCTTCTCCAGAAAATTTTGATATATTTCAAACTACGGTTAATATGACAAGAATAATGATATTATCTCCAATTCTATTTTCTATTTCTGGGATTATTGGCGGCATTCTAAATTCACGTAAACGATTTGTAGCTTATTCTATTGCTCCGCTTGTCTATAATATCTCAATTATTTTATCGGTTCTTTATCTTACTCCTTATTTCGACCCACCTATTTATGCTTTGACGATTGGAGTTATTATAGGTGCTATTTTCTACGTTTTAGTTCAAGTTCCTTCTGTAATTAATGCCGGTTTTCGCTGGAAACCCTACATCGATTTTAGGGGCGGGCAGATAGCTAGATTAGTTAAATTAATGGTTCCTCGCACTTTAGCAATCGGGGCAAATCAGATAAATTTATTGGTTGACACAATTGTTGCCTCATTTTTTGTTGGTGGCATCACTATTTTAAATTTTGCTAATAATATTCAAACCGCTCCTGTTGTTATTTTTGGTATCTCAATTGCAACTGCTATTTTCCCTGTCTTAGCTGAGAATAAGACCAGAAATGATATGACTAATTTTATGAAGAGTTTTTCCTGGAGCGCAAGACGGATTTTATATTTTATGGTTCCGTCGTCTATTATCATAATTGTTTTACGTGCTCAGATTGTGCGTCTTATCTATGGAACTGGAAACTTTTCGTGGGATAACACTTATTGGACAACAAAAGCTTTGCTCTTTTTGGCTATCGGTTTAGTTGCACAAGGGCTAATCCCATTACTATTAAAAGCTTTTTATGCCATGCAAGATACCAAAACACCATTATATATCAGTATAGTTGTTTTAATTGTAAATGCTGTTTTGTCTGTAACCTTACCTTTTATTGCTCCTCTAGAGTTGGGAGTGGCTGGCGTTGCCTTAGCCTTCTCCGTTGCCGGTATAGTAAATGCTGTTCTTCTTTTTATCTGTCTCTTATACACATCTCCGAGCCCACGAGACTAAGGCGAATCTCGTATGCCG
>CAZQGP010000090.1:0-7600 GCA_964593075.1 uncultured Candidatus Saccharibacteria bacterium | reverse complement strand
CATAGAAGCGGTTGATGGCAAGATAGAAGGAGCGGCTCCCTTTGCTCCTAATCTAGCAGCGAAGTTAACTGGTTCTTATGACCAAAATGTACCGTCATGTGAGTGGTCTATTGATGATTCTTTCTATGCTACATCTAAACCGACTAATGGAAGTTGTCTTTTTTCTGAACAAAGTCTTGCCACTGTTGGCACACATACGATAAGCTATAAAGTAGTAGGTTTGACTGGCTGTCCACAAACAATTAAGGTGACAATCACAAAGTAAATATATTGTATCGGTAAACTTTTAATGGAGTATAATGGGAATTTTTTATTCAGGTAACGAAATGGTCGGAATTGATGTAGGCGCAAGCGCTGTTAGATTGGTTCAACTTAAAAAGGGTGGAGCTAATCCGTCATTGGTCGCGTTTGGGAGTGCTCAACTTCCGCCAAACATAGCTCAAAGTGATAGCAAATTAGATCAGCAAAAAGTTGCAGAAATTATTAAACGATTGATTAAGTCCTCAAATGTTTCAACAAAATATGTTAATACTGCTTTGCCCGGATCAACTGTTTTTTCTACAATCATAGCTTTGCCCCCCATGAGCCAAGCTGACCTTGCACAAGCTGTTAGATATCAGGCTGAACAAAACATCCCGCTCAAGATTGACGAAGTAAAGATAGATTGGCAAATTGTTAGAGAAAATCCAATAACAAAGGAAAAGGCAGTAATGATTATCGCTGCTCCAAAAGCAAAAACTGAAAAGGTAATGAATCTATTCGAGATGGCGGATTTGGACGTAGTCTGTCTTGAAACCTCTTCAATCGCGGTTGCACGAGCCATTAGTTCACCAAATGAACCATTAGTCATGGTTTTAAACCTTGGTGCTTCTGCTTCAGAAATTACAATTATAGAAAACGGGATAGTTTCACATGTTCGAAATTTACCAGTAGGTGGAACGGCTTTAACTAGAGTAATTGCCAGAGATCTCGGCTTAGACAATACTCAGGCTGAGCAGTTTAAGATGAGATTTGGGCTTTCACAAGATAAACTTGAGGGACAAGTTTATAAAACCATTAAACCCTTAATTGACAATATTGTCGAAGAGATACAGAGGTCAATAAAGTTTTATAACACGCAATTTGGCGGCGAGGTCAAGAAAATATTTTTGACTGGAGGAACAGCACGTTTGCCTGAAATAATTTCCTGTTTTAAATCTGAATTGAATATTGAGGTAGTCTATGGTAATTCTTGGGGAAAAATTAATTTTCAGCCCGCACTAAGTGAAAAACTAAATGAATCAAACTTTGAATTCTCCTGCGCAGTCGGTTTGGCTATGGGGGAAGCGTAATGTTTAAAATAAATTTAATACCCGAAGTTAAGATTGAACAACAAAAGCTGCACAAGATCAATGCGGTTATGACAACGACAGCAACTGTCACTGGAATAATTCTTGGCGTTTTAATCTTTGGCTTGTTAGCTTATAACGTCACGAGACAGGTCCAAATATCTAGTTTAAATAGTAATATAAACAAAACCAAAGAAGAATTGGTTGCATATGCAGACTTAGAGAAAACAGTTATTTCTCTTGAAAAGGGCTTAGCAGAGATAAAACAAATCTTATCGGGAGGGACTAAGTGGTCGAAATTTTTTGTTGAGCTTGAGAAAGCAACCCCAGCTGATACTCAGATTGTGGCCTTTGATATTACGGGTAACACTATAACTTTAACAGTGACGGGGAATGACATCCGATCAATTGATCGATTTATCAAGTCTTTTAGCAGTTATAAGGTGAACGATCAGAATTTGTTCAAAGATGTTGCAGTGAGTGGATATACAACGAAGGATAACGGCAAAATTTCTTTTCAAGTAACGATGACTTTAGAAAGCGGTGTGTTATGGCAATGAAAAATGAAAAAAGTATTCTACATAATAAGTATGCGTATGCTGTTGGTTTGGGGGCGGCGACTTTTCTGATCGCTATATTTGCTTTTTTAGTTATAATTTCGCCTTTTTATTCAAAAGCAAAGAAATTAACCGCTGAAGCCAAAACAAAGAAACAAGAACTTACCTATTTGACGGATAAAAAATCTAAACTTGAAGAACTTAAAAATAAAGAAGATGAGTTAAAACAGAAGGCAGAATTGGTTAGAAATGCTTTGCCTGAAGATAAAGATGTTGGTCGATTGTTTATTCAGTTAGATGAGCTAGCAAGGAGCAATAAAGGTTTAATAAAGTCAGTCTCTGAGGCTGGAGCGGCAAATATGGCGGTTACGACCGAAACAGGGGTTGCTGGGGTTCAGAAAAACGTATATTCAGTCCCGATTGAGTTCAATAAATATGAAGATTACAAGACATTTATTACAAAAGCTGAAAACGCTTTAAGATTAATAAATGTAGATAGTGTTAGTATAAAGGCTAAGGATACGGGTGAATTATCTGTCACTTTGGATACAACCGCTTATTCGAGGAGTAAATAATGAAAACTAAAGATATTGGCATTTTAATCGTTTCCTTGATATTTATTGGTGGGGCAATTATTTTTGGCTATAAAATACTTTTTCCCTCACAAGGTAAAGCAGTAACAACAACCACAACTCAACCAACAGAGCAAGTCGACTTTTCTGGAGAAATAGACCAAACAACTTTAGACCAAATAAATAAATTAAATGATTACGGAACGGCTACATTAGATAGAATTGGTCGAGCAGATCCATTTGGGCCGTTAAACTAAGAATTAAATATGCAGATTCAAGACGAAAAAAAACTTGAAGACGTGCTGGTTCAGCTTAATCTTGTTAAACCAGAACAATTAGATTTGGCTAAGATAGAAAGCGTTCGTGGCGGACAAGACGTCAACAGCGTATTAGTCGATATGGGGTTTATTAGCTTTGAAAGCATGACGAAAGCCAAAGCAGTTAGCCTAGGAATTCCTTATGTCGACCTAAGCGATTTTAATATTGATCCAAAGATTTTGAAATATGTGCCTAAAAATTTAGCCGAGAGGTTTAGGGCGGTTCCCTTTAGTTTAGTGAGCGGTACTCTTAAGGTTGCTATGCTCGATCCAAATAATGTCCAAGCAATTGAGTATATCGAAAAAAAAAGCGGTCTATCTGTCACGCCATATTTAGCTTCAGAGACAAGTGTAAAAAATGCGATAGACCAATATCAGGACATTACTACAGAGGTTGGTGAAGCACTAAAAAATATTGAACTTAGCCCAGTTATTGAGATTAAGGAAAGTGACAAAACGACTGAAACATTATCTCAAGACGCGCCGGTGACTAGAGCGGTAAATACTATTTTAGAATATGCAATTAAGGCAAAGGCGTCAGACGTCCATCTAGAACCAAGAGAAAAAAGTATTAAGGTAAGGTACAGAATAGACGGGGTCTTGCACGAAACAATGAGTTTACCGGTTCATATTCTAGCGGCGATTATTTCAAGAATCAAAATTTTATCTAATTTAAAAATTGACGAACATCGCGTACCGCAAGATGGTCGTTTTGGTTTAAAGATTAATGAAAAAGAGGTTGATGTTCGTGTGGCTGTCTCCCCAACGGTTTTTGGTGAGAAGGTAGTTATGCGTTTATTAGATAAGACAAGTGGCCTTATAACCTTGGAAGACTTGGGAATTAAGGGAAGAGGCTATAAACTTATTGAGGAAGGCGCTAAAAGACCACACGGTATGATTTTGTCAACAGGCCCAACTGGCTCGGGCAAGTCAACAACTCTTTATGCGCTATTAAATAAGATGAATAGCACAGAGGTTAATATCATAACGCTGGAAGACCCAGTTGAATATCAAGTTGATGGAATTAACCAAATTCAGGTTAACTCTGCTGTTGGTTTAACGTTTGCTTCAGGCTTGCGCTCTATCTTACGTCAAGACCCCGACATTATTATGGTGGGAGAAATACGAGATGCGGAAACTGCTGGTTTGGCGATTCAATCTGCCCTAACTGGCCATACGGTCCTTTCGACACTTCATACCAACAATGCGGCGGGAGTATTACCGAGATTGCTTGATATGGACATTGAGCCTTTTTTGATTGCCTCGACAGTTAATACTGTTATCGGGCAAAGGCTCGTAAGAAGAATATGTCCAAATTGCAAAGAATCATATGAGGCGTCTATCGCTTTAGTCAAAGCGATTAAGGATGCTGTTGGTGAATATTTTCCAATGCATGGAATTGCGAAAAAAAACGACAAATATAGTTATACAAATCTACCTTATCAGAATGAGGAAAAGCTTACCTTATATAAAGGCAAGGGCTGTGAGGAATGTCATAATACAGGATATCAGGGGAGAATTGGTATATATGAGGTTTTCCCGGTTACTCCGGTTATGGAGAAGTTACTTCTAACAAACTCAACTTCTTCAGAAATACAGGACGCTGCAGTCAAGGAAGGGATGATCACAATGCGACAGGATGGATTTCTAAAAGCATTAGAAGGAATCACAACCGTAGAAGAAGTAGTATCTCGAATTACAGAATATTAATGTTCTAACAGGTGTGATAAAATAAACTGAAAGAAACTGGAGGAAAAATGGCGGAATTAAGAATCGAAAATATGTTAGAAGAGGTTGTAAAACGAGGGGCCTCCGATTTGCATTTATCGGTTGGCGCATGCCCAATGCTAAGAATTGATGGTCTCCTAAAGCCGATCCAGAATACCCAACCGTTAACTGAAGAAGAAATAACCAAGTTAGTTGATTCAGTCTTAGATGAAGCGCAAAAAACTAAGCTTGAGAAGGAGCGAGAAGTCGATTTTTCTTTTTCATTTGGTGATGTAGCGCGTTTTAGAGCGAACGCATATCATCAAAAAGGAAACACGGGATTAGCCTTGAGATTGATTCCAATTGAAATTAGATCAATTGAGCAATTGGGGTTACCAGCCATTGTTAATGCTTTTACCGAAAAACCGAGAGGATTGGTTTTGTGTACTGGGCCAACAGGTTCAGGGAAGTCAACAACTCTTGCAGCGATGTTAGACCGGATAAATACTGAAAAAAGTTTTCATATTATTACAATTGAAGATCCAATCGAGTATACCCATAATCACAAAAAGTCGATTGTTGAACAACGAGAAGTACATTACGATACCCAGTCTTTCTCAATTGCTTTAAGAAGTGCCCTTCGTGAAGATCCGGATGTTGTGTTAATAGGTGAAATGCGCGATCTAGAAACCATTTCATCGGCAATCACAATTGCCGAGACTGGACATTTAGTTCTTGCAACTCTTCATACAAATAATGCTGCTCAATCAATGGATCGAATGATAGATGTTTTCCCTCCTTATCAACAACAGCAAATCAGAGTACAGATTGCAAATATGCTTCAGGGAGTAATTTCTCAACGGCTTGTACCACAAATCGGCGGTGGAAGAGTAGCAGTATCAGAGATATTGGTCGCAACCCCGGCAGTTAGGAATATAATAAGAGAAGGAAAAACCCATCAGCTTGATGCAGTTATTCAGACTGGAGCAGAATACGGAATGATAACAATGGATAAGGCTCTGGCTACTCTAGTAAAAAGTGGCCGCATCACAGCCGAAGACGCTTTGGGTTATGCGATTGATGCTACGGAATTAGAAAAATTATTACACGGATAAATAAATGCAAGATTATAATTATATAGCAAAAAATGAAGATGGCGAAATACAAAAGGGAGTCGTAGAAGCCGATAGTGAGGCGGCTGCTTCTGGAGTGCTGATTAGCCGAAAACTTTACCCAACCAAGATTAGGGCTATTAAAGAAAATAACTTTAACTTTTTTAATCGAATCGGGATTAAAGAAAAAGTTTTCTTTATGAGGCAGCTTGCAACGATTATTAACGCTGGTTTACCAATTGCTCAAGCCTTAAAGATTCTTGAAACACAGACAAACAATAAGAACCTGAGGGCCCTTACTTCCTCTGTAGCTAGAGACGTTGACGGGGGGACATCCTTATCCGTGGCTCTCAGTGCTTATCCAAAAATATTTCCACAAATCGACATTACGTTGATTCAGAGTGGAGAAACGAGTGGAAATCTCGACAAATCGTTGTCTAGGCTTGCTTCAACCCTGGAAAATGATTACAAGATTCGTAAAAAAATTCGTGGCGCTTTTATATATCCAGCCGTAATTTTGGTTGTAATTACTGGGGTTTTAGTGCTAATGACCGTATACGTTTTACCGCAGATGGAAGATCTTTTTAAAAGTTTTGGGGCTAGACTACCACTCTTAACCCGGATTATTTTAACAGCCAGTAATGGCTTTACTAAATACGGTATTTTTATATTAATAGCGATCGTTGCGCTAGTAATTGGCATCAGAGCATTCATTCGAACACCGGTTGGAAGATACAATTGGGATAAAATGAAGCTGTCAATTCCGATTTTCAAAGAATTTATGACCAAACTATATATAAGTCGTTTAACCAGAACTTTGTCTGGACTGGTGGCTAGTGGTGTCGATATTTTAGAGTCAATAAATATTTGTTCTAGATCGGTTGGTAATCAAATATTTGAAGACATACTGCTAGAAGCAGGAGAAAGAGTCAAAAGCGGAACGGCCTTGTCTGTTGTTTTAAAAGATCACCCGGAATTTCCCGCAATTGTTTCTCAAATGATTAGAGTCGGTGAAGAATCTGGCGAGATGGACCAAATGCTTACAAATTTAGCTGATTACTACGAAAATGAAGTAACAGATTTTGTTAATAATTTAACGTCAATTTTAGAGCCAGTTTTAATGGTTATAATGGGTGTTTTTGTGGGGATTATCTTGATTGGGATTATGATGCCAGTATATAGTATTGGGCGAGTCATAAAATAGTTGACTTTTAATCAATATGATTTGATAATTAGATGAAGTTAAGAAAAAACAAAAAAAGGAGGTGAAATGAAAAGAAAAGGATTTACGCTAATAGAAATTATGGTTGTTATGGCTATTATTGCGGTTTTAGCGGTTTTGATAATAGGAGCGGTACAGTTGGCACGTACAACGGCAACTGAAACTCAACATCGATCGAATGTTAAATCTATACAAACGGCCCTTGAAGCGCAATACGCAAGAGCCAAAATGTATTGTGGAAACACAGGTGGACCAATTTGTGGAGCAGGTTCGTTAGAGGCAGTTTCTACTCGATTTACTCCAAATATTGCACTAAATAATTCTTCAACATCAGGCGCATGTGCAGTGGCCGGCGTTGCTGAAGGTGGCGGAAAAGTGTTAGTTTTAACAGGAACCACATATAGAATCGTTCCTGCTTCTAGTGCTTGTCCTGTACTTCTAGGTGGGACTGATGCTTCAGATGCGGTAGATGTTAATTCAGGCAGTATTGCTATTTGGTAAAATTAGACATTTTTATAAAAAAGGGTGCTTAGCAGCCCCTTTTTTTATACTAAATATATTTATTCATATTATTTGAAGTGAATATGCATCGTTTGACAAAGAAGTAGAGTAATTTTTTTGAAAAAAAGAGCATATTATATTCGGTTTGTTAAAATAGCTTGTTTGGCCGAAAAATACATTAGTTTATTTAATGATATATTTATGAACTACTGGTATTTTTATTTTGTTTTAATATAATTTTATATCTGTCTCTTATACACATCTCCGAGCCCACGAGACTAAGG
>CAZQGP010000089.1:0-2808 GCA_964593075.1 uncultured Candidatus Saccharibacteria bacterium | reverse complement strand
GTAGAAGTTAAAGTTGTAAAAGCCCCCGAACTAGCCGTCGTACTCCCAATCGCCCCCGGTACTGCCCAAGTGTTTCCTTCTAGTCTGCCTGCGTTGAAGGCCTTGGGGACAGACCCGATTGGGTGCCTTGGAGTCATCTCCCCGTCACCAGCAACGTTTATCCCAAGATAAAGATCTAAATTTGAGTTATTCGTAAATAGGGTACCAAAAGCGGCTGTATCCCCGAGAGCCGTATTAAATATACCTCGAGCGTCTGTGGTCACTGTCTTTGTCTCGTACCAAAGCTGTCCTGATGGTGAAGCAGCACAAGAACCACCAGATGAAGCGCTAAAAACACAAAACGTAATAGCTCGTGAAGTACTAACGATTCCGTAGCCGTTAGTATCAGTTAATTTACCTTGGAAATTAATGTAATCTGTTGATGCAGCCTGCAAGCCGCTTGAGCTTGTTAGCCCGATTGTCAAAAAAAGTCCAAGAATGAGAGAGACAATAAATAAACTAAAGCACCTAAACTTCAGCATTTTTTTCATATTCCGGATTATCCGATTAAATGCCAAACCCCCCACCTCTTTCTTTCTTCAGGTTTATACTTAAAAGTATAGCACACCATTAATAAAATGTTTAAGTTTAAAGTAACTATGGTTAATTTTTTTTACTTTTCTTTTTTGAGATTGATTTTAATAACGAAGTAGCAAGAAAGATCATAGAGACGACAAAAGCGAATATAATCATCGGGAGTGGCGATAATTTGACAAAAGTTAGCGTCTTCGTTTCAACCTGCTCTCCAGGATAATTTGAGATTTGAAGCTCTGCTTTGTAGATACCAAACAAATATGAGTTATCGACCACTTGTTGTATTTTCCGGGCAGTTTCCGGCAAAACATAGCCCCCAACTACCTTTTGCTCTGTCTTTGTTTGACCGAAAATATTTTTTATAACCAAAATTCCAGTTGGCTTTAAATATAGTCCTTTCGGATCAGTACTATATTTGCCTAAATTAATTTGTTCAAATTCAAACTTAGATTTCGTGTTAAATGGACTAGTAAGAGTTCGAAAATCAGTAATCTTACTCTGTCTGATATCTCCTTGGCCAACAGTAATAAAAAAAACCGTCCCAACACGACCAGATGTTATAGCTCGAGATTGATCTGAACTTAAATTGGGTGGTACTATTCGAAAGAATATTGCCCCATAGTAACCTCCGGCGGGCGCTGAAATCGGAACACCAAGACGAAATGCAATTTTTTTACCACTCCCTGCTGGCAAAACAAATTGCTTTTCTGTGACAGTAACAAATTTCTCTAAACTATTTGTTTCTTCACTATTAAAAAATTCAAGCTGGCCTGTTACATTCGTCATTCGAAAAGATGATGTTTCAACAATAATTGTTTCATCAAGGTTCGACGGATTCATGATATCAATCGTCCCTTCTTTGACATCACCTAAATTCATCTTTTCTTCATATTTTAAGGGGGCAACTTGAAGCATATCTGCGGAAGTACTCGTTTCAGCACATGATATCATCGGTACGATCATCAATAGGGTGATTAGAAATATGAATTTTTTCATATTTTCATTTTACGCTAATAATAAGCTAATACGAAGAACAGATTCTATCTGATCAGCGCCCACAGCCTAACTTTTTCTCTTTACGTAGCCAACCTCAGATTAAAGTTCGAACCGTGACACTGTGGAACACCTCGTATGGTGTTTTGTATCCTAATCTCTTCCTCGGTCTGTGATTGATTCTACTCACAACAGTCTTTAACTTGTTTTCACTAATACTACTAAAATAGGTTCCCTTTGGGAAGTATCTCCTGATGAGGCCATTTGTGTTTTCGTTAGTGCCACGCTCCCAGGAATGATATTTATGAGCAAAGTAGATACTCATTTTGGTCTCTCGTTCAGTCGCTTCAAAATCACTATTCTCTCTGCCATTGTCATAGGTGATAGTTAGCTTCTTTGATCTTGGAAGACGCTTGAATGATTTAATGGTAGTCTCACTAACCTGTGCTGAAGTAACAGTTCTCATGAGATTGGCTATTAGGTATCCGCTTTTTCTCTCAACGTGCGTGAGGATTCTGGCAATTCGCTCCTTGCCAACAATGGTGTCTCCTTCCCAATGACCAACCTCAGTTCGCAGGTTTACTATTTCTGGTCTGGCATCAATTGATTTTTTGTTAGAAAGATCCTCCCTAAGTGTCTTTCTTTGATTGCCAGCCTTTGTTCGTCGGTATTTGTTACACTTTCTCGGAAGTAAGTGGTGCAGTTCTTTCCTTGGATTAATGTAATTATATATTGAAGTCGGTGAAGATAACGTAAACCCCCATTCCGCCACCATCCTTCCGGCAATCTGTTCTGGGCTCCAGTCTAATGACAGAAGTTCCATAATCTTGTTAGTGAGCGCCAAATTTCGGCCAATCTTTCGATGACACTGATTGGCTTCTGACCTAACCGCTAAGCGCCTTCTGTGGGCTATCCTGGGCTTGTAGTAGTCTCTGCCGCCATTGTTACGTACTTCATTAGAGACTGTCGTGGGGCTTGCTCCGATATTTCTAGCACAGCCCCTAAGGCTTACACCCTCCTTAAGTAGCGCACTGAGCATTATTCTGTCATCTCTGCTAAGATGGTTATATGACATCCTATTTCTCCTTTCTGAATGTTGTGTTCAACTACATTTTACAAGGTATCGGACTAGGATGTCATTTTTTATACGGGTGTCACGGTTCGAAATGGAATTCAGTACGAAAAGATTGACTAAAGAAGGTAAGTATGTAATAATACGGTTTCGTACCCCAACAAAAAAAC
>CAZQGP010000088.1:0-4032 GCA_964593075.1 uncultured Candidatus Saccharibacteria bacterium | reverse complement strand
GAGTGACAGATAGCAATCGCTAAAGCATCCGCGGCATCGTCTGGTTTTGGTATGTTGTCTAACTTTAAAAGCAATTGGACCATTTTCTGAACTTGGTTTTTATCGGCTCCCCCATAACCACAAATTGCATTTTTTACTTGAAGAGGAGTATATTCAGCGATTGCACAATGGTTTTGTTTCGCCGTTAAAAGGATAACCCCCCGGGCTTGCCCGACAGCGATGGCCGTTTTGGCATTGTTGGTGAAAAACAACTCCTCGACTGCCACCTCGAATGGTAGAAATTTCTTAATTATTATCGATAGCTTAATACTAATTTCTTCCAGTCTTACATCCATAGAGAGTTTTGACGAAGTTAATATGCAACCATAATCGATTAATTTGATTTTCCCTTTTTCTTCTTCTATTACACCATAACCAGTGGTGGCTGTCCCCGGATCAATCCCCAATATAATCATTGTAATCCCCATATTAAGTATATACCGATTGCAATAAAGCTTGCATCGGTTAACAAATATATCGGTTTATTAATGTGTGGTTGCCGTTTTTCCTGCCATTGGCCTAGTTTTGCTTTTTTAATCGGCCCAATTCCGACTGTCACGATGTCTACGCTTAAACTCCCCATTACTCCCGCCCAAAAATTAATTCCGTGGAATCCAACTAACCAATAAGTTAACATTAAAAGTAGACTTGACCCTATATCAATCACCTTAAAATATATTTCATTTTTCTTTTTCTTGGGCCAGAAATGAGGCACTTTATCCATAAGTAAATGAATAATTATTCCTAAAAAAAATGCGATATACGGGTTTTCGAATATTGTTCCTATAACCCCACCGATAGCTACATGGCTTAACACCATCATGTGAATGAACCTCTAGGCTCTATAGATAAAAAAATAATTAAAACTAGAAATGGTCCGTTTAAAAGAGTGGTGGCCTTTTCCATGCGCTGGTTTTTAAGCCAATAATAAGAAACTTTCTCAATAATAAGATGTATTCGTTTTAATACGATAAGTAGTAAAATTAAGCGACGAACTACTCTCCCCTCTACAACACCAATTAGCCCGTAAGTTGCCTTTAACATTAAGCCATTTTCTCCAAAACTGCTTCAGATAAATCAAAATTTGCATGAACGGCCGTGACATCTTCTGATTCTTCTAAATAATCAATTAATTTCAAGATTTTTCTTGCCATCTCTTCGTCATCGATTTTGACTTCGTTTTTTGGTATATATGTAATTTCTGCCCCATCAATTTTAACGTTGTTTGTCTCTAGAGCTTCTTTCACTTGTTGTAAATCTTTTTTCCTACTATAGACAATGAGAACGTCACCACTATCTTCAAAATCGTCTGCCCCAGAATCGATAATCGCTAGTTCTAAAGCGTTTTTGTCTATTATTTGATCTTTTAGAGATATACTTATTTGACCTTTTTGCTCAAAAGCAAAAACAACTGCTCCGACTTCCGCCATATTCCCACCATGTTTCGAAAAAATACTGCGCACTTCAGACGCCGTACGATTACGATTGTCAGTCACCACCTCAATTAAAACAGCGACTCCTGCTGGCCCGTATCCTTCATAGATTAACTCCTCTGGTGCCATCCCCCCAAGTTCACCCATCCCGCGCTTTATCGCTCTGTCAACATTCGTTGCTGGCATATTTACTGCCTTGGCTTTATCAATAGCCAGGCGGAGCGAGAAATTCATTTTAGGATCATCTCCCCCCTGTCTTGCAGCAATCGTAATCATGTTTGCAACTTTAGTAAATTCTTTACCTTTTTTTGCATCAATAATTGCTTTTTTATGCTTAATTCCCGCCCACTTAGAATGCCCTGACATGTTGTTACCTCAATCTATTTTTTCTGTTTGTCTCTTTATATATCGTATGATTTGAACTTACAATTAGTCACTCAAAGATTGACTGCTACTCAGTATTTTTATCAATCATTATTGTCAGATCGAATAATTGTTGTAGTTAATTATAACTCCGGTTATAAACCAAATCAATTATTTAGCTTCACAAGAGAATTTTTTGTCATTAAAAAATCAATGTTGCCATCATTGTCTGTTCGAAATATCTCAGAACCCATATACGCTTTTAGGCAACTGGCAGTTGGGTGACCAAATTTATTATCTTTTCCGACAGAAATCACTGAATATTTTGGGTTAACTTTATTAATAAAAGCAACATTCACCGCATCACTACTGCAATGGTGAGGAATTTTTAACAGATTTGCTTTAATATCGCCTCCAAGGAGTTGAGACTGTGCTTCTTTCTCTAAATCGCCCGTAAATATAGCACTTGATCCTCCCCATGAAAGTTTGGTAACAACTGATGAGTTATTAATGTTGTCAACATTTTGGCCCTCAAGCGATTGAGCCGGAAAAAGAAAATCAAGTTTTATCCCATCACCTAAATCTAAATTATTCCGACTAATAGCCAGATGTGTTTGAATCTTTTTTTCCTTTAGTAATGCGAGAAGTCGAAGATAATCAGGCGTCGTATATACAACACCTGACAGGTAAATATCCTTAATAGTGTATCTTTCTAATAATTTGATTAAACCCGTCAAATGATCGGCATGCGGGTGTGTCAATATAATTGCATCTAATCGTCTTTGAGAGATAGGTACTAGATTGTCTAGTTTTGTGACGACACTGTCGCTTGGCCCTCCATCAATTAATAGCCTCTGTCTTTTGGGAGTTTCAATAAAAGTAGAGTCTCCTTGGCCGACGTCTAAAAAGTGGATTACAATACCGTCTTCGTAGTTTTTTGGTGCAGTGCTAGTCGAATATAGATAAATACCAACTATAATTAACAGAGTTATGATACTAATGATATTTCGTGTTTTCTTGATCACATAATACATTATAAATTATTTTGAGATTATATACTGCAAAACGACTTTGTATCCCTTAAAACTTTTTAGGCGTTCCCTGCTTAGACAATTTATAAAAACGCATCCAGCATAAATAGCAAAAAATCTTAATATATAGGTATAAGAAAAGGGAGGAACCGCGCACGGCTCCTCCCACTAGTTGACATTATCGATTTCTCGAAGTTCTCCCACCCTAAAACCACTATCACAGGCAAGACATCTTTTGACATCAATAAATTTGTTTTTGAAATCCTTGGTTTCCAGATGTGCGATATCCGCAAACTCCGGAAAGGTTCGAATCATCTCCAGGTTGGCTGCGCTGTAAGCGCCACAACCAGAGCAATGAATTCGTACCACTGAGTTCTTTGACGCAAAGGGTTTTTCCAAAATATCTTTCTTTGGAATATTTCCTGACGTAACTGGGAGTTTATGAACGGCTCCCAAAAGCTCTTCTTTGGTATTAGCCTTCATCGTATGACCCCTTTCTCTGGATCACGTCCGCCAGTCCTTTCGCGGCACGCTTTACAAATTTTTCAAACCCTGGCCCATTGTCCATGTCTTTGTCAGGGTTCACAAATAAGATATAGTCTGCAAAAGGATTATCTTTTTTTGGATCTTCGGTGTGATCAATAGTAGCTACTATTAATCTACCGTCTGGCGCTTGATATTCAAACCAAGCGTCCACTCCGTGCTGATCAGAAGGTCCGTGTATCCCAATAAAATACTTGAGTCTGTCCATTTCTGCCCAAAGATCAAAAGTATTAGTTAACTCTGCATGTACTTGATTTGCAAAATCGGGAGCTGGACACGTTGGCGAATGAGCAACTCCTTCGGGATTAAATTGATTTCGATATAAAACAGCTGGCTGCATTTGTTTGGTTAATTCCATAACTTCCTCGGGGTCCATGGCTAGCCACTTCCGCCATTCTTTTTCCCCGGGCTCTTTCCCGACTTCACCCAACAATTCAACTTCATGTATTTTTGATTCACCAGGAATATACGAATTCATGCTTTTAGCATACATATCGCATATATATTTGTCAATGAACGATGTATTATTATAACAATATTAGTTAGTTTTGTCAATTATTGGTAACTGAATTCCATTTCGAACCGTGACACCCGTATAAAAAAGACATCCTAGTCCGATACCT
>CAZQGP010000087.1:0-4968 GCA_964593075.1 uncultured Candidatus Saccharibacteria bacterium | reverse complement strand
ACTCGAAAAGAACCAGAACACTATTATTACCCCGAAGGATATTATTACTGTTTCTGCCCTACTGACCGGGGAAACCAAGCTCTCTATTAGAAAGACATCCCTGTCCTTCCACGAGATTGATAAACCAATTGTAAGAGTTAAGACAGAAAGACTAATCACAGATCGTAAACCATCTATATCATCACTTAATCATCCTTGGAGACAATATCAAAAAATTAGAAAACTAAAACCGGCGGTTTCTATATTGCAGAAAGCGGAAGTTTCTACTTTGCGTTGACATGGTTAGTTTATCCTTCAAGAGAATGGGCGCCATCAACCGAGTATTTACCAATCTTGGTTCTGCGTAGTGCGGTTAAATATGCTCCGCAACCAAGTTTCTCGCCAATATCAAAAGCGAGAGATCTGATATATGTCCCACTTGAACATTCAATTTTAAGCGTGAGTTTTGGCCAATCAAAATTAAGTATATTAATCGAAATTATAGTTATTTTACGAGGCTTCATTTCAACACTTTTGCCTTCCCGGGCTAACTGATAGGCTCTCTGTCCATTAATCTTTATTGCTGAATATTGTGGTGGAATTTGATCAATTTCACCTAAGAATATCTTAATGACTTCTTCTATCTCAGCCTTAGTAACCTTATTAACTTTGTCCTTTTTACTTATTATCCCTTCCGGATCTCCGGTTGTGCTTGTAGCTCCCAGAAAGAGAGTTGCTTCGTACTCTTTGTTGAGTTTCATATAATGATCTTGGTTTTTTGTTTCAGATCCACAAAGCACAATTAATAAGCCAGTGGCAAATGGGTCTAGTGTTCCCGCGTGGCCAACTTTTAATTTTAAACCCGTCTCGTACTTAATCTGATAACGTACTTTAGCGACGACATCAAAACTACTCCAGCCCGCAGGTTTATCAATAAAAATTTTACCCTCTTTGTCATTCATATTAATAATTTGAGTAATGATTACGGATTAGCTTTCCAGGTTCTGATTTCTTCGTTCCTATTACCGAGACCAGTAGTTTCAGCGGGAGAGAAAGGAACTTTATTGCTTTCAGCTTCTAGGGCGGTACCTGGTTGGTGGCTTTCAAGAATTTTCCCTAAGGGTTTCATTGGCTGATCCGGGGTTTTGGTTCCCTCTATATCTATTGAAGGAAGCTCACCGCCAGTTACCTCAATTTCGTTATCAATTGATTCAATCGCTTTTGAAATTGGATCTTCTGACTTTGATCTTTCGATCACGACTTCTGTGTCTTCTGCAATAATTTCGGTCTCTTTTTTCTCGTATCTAGTCCCTTCTTGGTTGATTGGTCGACCCAATAAAGAGCCTTGAACATTTTTTATTTCATGAATAACTTGCTCGCTTACCTCTTTGAGGGTAGTTTTGGTGATTTCGAATTGTGACTGTAAAGTATGTCCAGTCCCGCCAAACTTCTCGGCGATTTTTAGAACATCGGAGCCGTTTATCGATTTGATTAAGCCACATATCCTATTCATTTCAGTTTCGGCTAAGATTAAGACGATTCCAGTATTTGGTACGTTTATTAGAAGTTCATCTAAAAGGGTTTTTATATCATCAAAGGTTGCCATATTTGCTCTCATTTGACCATACGAAATTGTTGACCAAGCAAAGTGGTAATCCTTATCGTAATTTAAATTAGTTAAGACATCCCCCCATAGCTTAAGGGTATTAATTGATTTAGTCTTATAGATATTTTGTATGATTTCTTGTTGACGCGCACCGGCCGCTAGCATCTGAGCAGAGATAGTTAACGATTTAGGGGTTGTATTTATGTTTTTGAAACTTCCAGTATCGTAAGTAATGCCAGCTAAAAGACAAGTTGCGACATCTTCATCGAAATTACCAGCGCCAAAAGATTCAATGATTGAAACGAGTATCTCACAAGTTGACGTTGCTGTTAGATCGACAAGATTAACAGCCCCAAAATATTCATTGCCTGCGTGATGATCAATATTGACAATGGCCGTTTCAAAAAATAGCTCGGTCTGTCTGTCGTAAATAGAATCTATTTTTTCAACATCGGGGGTGTCTAGGACAAAAACTAGATCGAAATTAAAATCTCCTTGGATATATTCTATATCACTTTGGGTTATCTTGCCGTTCTTGGGCGAGATAACAACATTTACAAAATGCTCTTCTTTATTATATGAAAGTTTTTCAATTGGAATTTTGGCTGTATCAAAACGTAAAATAAAATCGCGAGTACCGGAAACATCATTTTTGATTTTATTAATACCAGGCAAAAATTTGTAAATATCATCGATTGTGTTACTTGTGACTAAGCTAACTTCTTTGCCCATTTTGGTCAAAACTCGATCAAGGGCCAGCATTGCGCCTAAGGCATCTCCATCTAGATTGGCATGGCTAACAACCAGAATTGACTGGCTTGTCTTGATTAGTTCGTTTATTTGTTGTTTGGGCGATAGTTCCATATGTATTCCTTAAATTTTCAGAGCGATTTTCAATAATACTGCTAAAAAGGATATTTGTCAATCAACCGTGAGCTTCAGAGGGTTCCATTATTAAGTACACGAATGAATAAAATACCCTTAGCTAAAAGACTTTAACCCGTCAGTATAAATTGAAAATAGGGCGTTTATTAGCGTACTTTTTTTATGTTTTGACTAATTGTTACAAAACACTTAGAGACAAGCGAAATTATCTTGCTATAAAAAAAAGGTTAAACTATAATATTGGAGAATAAATAAGAATAACTTAAAGCTAAAAGAGGTGAAAATGGGTTTAATTAACATTAATGTACCTAGCCAAGAACATAACCCCTATGCGGCCACTCCTCCACCAAAGAAAAAACGAGTTCCAGGGGTTTTGGGGAAATTAATTAAGCCTTTGGACTATGCTATTAAAGCCATAATCTATTTTACAATATTTGCACTTCCTTTGGTGTTTTCACCTCAAACCTATGATATTTTGTCTCTACCAAAACAAGTTTTCCTTGGTATTTTTGTTCTTATTGCTTTGATTCTCTGGTTGACTAAGATGGTAATCTCCCGTGATTTTAATATTAGAAGAACGCCACTTGATATCCCGATTTTAATTTTCGGTGCGATATATTTAATTGCATCTTTAGTCTCTATTTCACCTTTAACGAGTATTATTGGCCTTTACGGAAGGTTAGATACTAGTTTTCTGACCGTTTTGTATTTCATTGTTCTTTATTACCTCATCACCAATAACCTACGAAGTAAAAAAGAGGTAATGGGGGTGGTTCTTACCTTGATAATGTCGACAATTATTGTTTCCATAGTCGCTTTCATGCAAATGTTTGGTGTATATATCCTCCCGTCTGAAATTACGAAATCAAAAGCTTTCAATACTATCGGTAGTCTAAATGCTTTAGCGGTTTTTATTATGGCAGCTATCCCAATTACGGCGGCCTTAGCTTTACGTAAAGACAATGAGGCGCGGATTTCTTTTGCTGGCACAAGTGTTCTATTATTTATCCTCTTGGTCTTAGTTAATATAAAAGCCGCCTGGTGGGGTCTCCTTGCGGCTTCGATTGTGATGATTGTATTGCAATATATGGATAAAAAAGCGGACAAGAAGTGGCTTGCCATGCCTGTATTATTAGGCTTGCTTTCTCTTGCTTTTATTATTACCGCTAATTTTGGATTGAATATTCAGAAAGAAATTCCGCTTGATAATAAAAACTCAATTGCAGAAGTAAAGCAAGCCATTAAGGAAAGACCAGTTTTTGGCTCAGGTCCAGAGACCTACGCTTATGATTTTTCGAAGTTCCGTGCTGCAGAGATGAACAATCAAGAAAATTGGTCACTTCGATATGATAAAGCCCATAGTGATTGGCTTACTACTGGAGCCACCCTTGGTATTTTGGGGACGATTGCTTATGCGTTTTTAATTGTTATGGCGATTGTGACCGGTTTCTTTAACTATCAAAAAGCGACAGACGAAGGAATGAAATATGTCACATTAGGAGCTACGGCCGCAGTGGTGGCAGTTGGTGTTATGGGGATTTTCTATTATTCAAATTTTGCTTTGATGTTAGTTTTTTGGGTGGCATTGGCATTGATCGGGGGAGCACGTAAATCTTCGGAAGCTACTCCTGATGATGTTAAAGATTTTAACTTAAAGAATGCCTCACTTGAAGCAAAAGTATTCTCAACTGTCTTCTTCGCACTTCTGTTCGTTGGGGCTTTTTATGGAATCTATTTTTCAGGGAAAACTTATGTTGCTGATTCAACCTATAGAAAAGCTTTGCTAAAAACGTATAAAGTTGAAAATCTAGTTGCTTCAGAAGCTCTCTTTAAAAAAGCCATTGCTCAAAATGGTTACAGAGAGGCTTATAGATTATCACTTTCTAGGGTCCTTTTAGTCGAAGCAAACCTTGAAAACCAGAAAGCTGAGAAAGATAAAGATGTTAAAAAAATTCAAGATTATCTGTCTCGTGCTATAGATCAAGGCAAGTTAGCTGTTAATACTAACTCAAATAGTGTCTCAAATTGGGAAGGCATGATTATTGTTTATCGAAATGCAGCTTTGTATGCAACCGGGGCCGTCGACTGGATTGAAAAGAGTTATCAGGAAGCGCTTAAGTTGGAGCCAACTAATCCAGTCTTAGTGAATGGTTTAGGTCAGGTTTATTTAACAAAAAACGAAACTGACAAAGCGGCCGAATATTTCAATCGGGCAATCGCTTTGAAGAAAGACTTCGCTGATCCTCACTATAATTTGGCGTTAGTTTACAAAGACAAGAAGGAATATGACAAAGCCCTAGCTGAAATGGATATATATTTGAAAGCCGTGCCTGATAGCACAGAAGCTAAAACCGAGATTGAAAATATTAAAAAGCTACAAGATAATCCAGCCGCAGCCACAGAGGAAGAGTCAAGTCTTAGAGGACAACCACCAGCAACGACCGGAACTAGCACTACGACCGATAATAACAATTAATAGAGACTTCAAGGGATTGTAT
>CAZQGP010000086.1:0-3849 GCA_964593075.1 uncultured Candidatus Saccharibacteria bacterium | reverse complement strand
AAGAAGCAAAGAAACGCGATCATAAAAAACTCGGACCAGAGCTAGGTTTATTTATGTTTCATGATACTGCCCCAGGGATGCCTTATTGGCTTCCAAATGGCGTTACTATTCTTAACGAATTAGTGAATTTTTGGCGTGTTGAACATAGAAAGCGCGGATATGTCGAAATCAAGACCCCGCTTATCAATAAAAAGGAACTTTATGAAATATCTGGGCATTGGGAGCATTACAAAGAAGAGATGTTTATTTCAAAAACAGATGATAATGAAACTTATGCATTAAAGCCGATGAATTGTCCAAATGCTATGGTCGTTTTTGGTAACAAAAAACGTAGTTATCGTGAACTTCCGATGAGACTTGGAGATACAGACACCTTGCATCGTAATGAAAGATCAGGAACATTAAACGGACTTCTCCGTGCCCGAGAATTTTCCCAAGATGATGCTCATATTTTTGTCACTGAAAAACAAATTAAACAAGAGTACCGTAACATTTTCGAGATTGTAGAAAAATTTTATTCAGTTTTTGACCTTGATTACTCTTTTAGGCTCGGCACAAGGCCAGATAAGTTTATGGGTGACCCAAAAGTTTGGGACAAAGCAGAGAAAGAACTAAAAGAAATATTAACTGAAAGTAAAAAACCTTTCTTTGTTCTTGATGGCGATGGTGCCTTCTATGGACCAAAAATAGATATCTTAATGAAAGATTCACTTGGTCGTGAATGGCAAATGGGAACAATCCAGCTTGATTTCCAGATTCCTAAAAGGTTTGATCTTAAATATATTGATGAAGACGGCAAGGAGAAAACTCCAGTGGTAATACATAGAGTTATCTATGGCTCACTTGAAAGATTTATGGGAATTCTGATAGAACATACCGCAGGTGCGTTTCCTACATGGCTTTCCCCCATCCAAGTTGCCTTGCTCCCAGTTGCTGACCGCCATGTGAAACATTGTGAAACAATAAAGAAGGAGCTTGAAACTGCAGGAGTCCGCGTTTCTCTAGATGATAGTAAAGAATCTGTTGGCAAGAAGATACGTAATGCAGAGATGCAGAAAAACCCTTATATGCTAGTCATTGGTGACAAAGAAGCAGATTCTGGGAAATTATCAGTTCGATCTTATGCAGATGGTGACATAGGGCAGATGACAGCTACGGACTTAGTCAAATTATTACAAAAATAATTTTTGTCATCTCTGGTCGTAAGCCAGGGGTCCAGTTTGTCCTTGAAAAGATAGGCTCCTGGCCACCGACCAGGAGTGACAACCAGAGAGATTGCTTCGTCGTTTCACTCCTCGCAATGACGTAAAAGGTACTATAACCCTCGTAGCTCTTGCGCTTTCGCGATTCTGGATATAGCCAGCAAATATGCGGCTGTTCGTAAATCAGTTTTGTATTCACTCGCTAGATCTTTGACCGATTTAAACGAAGTCGACATCTTCTTGGACAATCTAGCTTGGATTTCTTCTGATTCCCAATATAAACCACTATTATTCTGTACCCATTCAAAGTAGCTAACGGTAACTCCTCCTGCATTTGCCAAGATATCAGGTAATATTATAGTTTTATTTTTTAATATTTCTTTTTCTGCATCTGCAGTAATCGGGCCATTTGCGAGCTCTAAAATTATTTTCGCCTTCACTTTGTCTGCATTTTTTGAAGTGATAGTATCCTCAAAAGCAGCTGGGACTAAAATATCTACATCAAGAGCAAGAAGTTCTTCGTTGGTAATCATCTTTGCGTCATCGTAATCCTTTAGTGTGCCGTTTTCCTTTTTATAAGCTACCGCAAATGGTATATCTAAACCTTTCGCATCAAATAGGCCACTTCTTGAATCGGAAACCGCTACGACTTTATATTTATCATCAAAATAGTATAAAAGTTCCGCTGCTACAGCTCCCGCATTACCAAAACCCTGAACTGCCACTGTATATTGTTTTTTACTCGGTAAATAGTGTTTAAGTGCTTCTTCGAGCACATAGACTCCACCTTGTGCCGTAGCTGTATCTCTATCAATAGAACCTCCGACCTCAAGAGGTTTACCGGTAAAAGATCCCGGTTCATGACAACCTGCGATTATAGAATATTCATCCATCATCCAAGCCATAATCTGTGGATTAGTATAGACGTCAGGCGCAGGTATATCTTGTTT
Source organism: uncultured Candidatus Saccharibacteria bacterium (assembly GCA_964593075.1). Classification (GTDB taxonomy): domain Bacteria; phylum Patescibacteriota; class CPR2; order UBA1875; family CAIMLA01; genus JAQUMB01. Next base: position 1,697 of record CAZQGP010000086.1, on the reverse strand, counting down.
TGGACCAATTACTTCAAAAAACGCGCGGACATAGCCACGAGCTAATTTTTGTAGCTCTGCCTTTGATAACTGTTTTGGGTCTACGGCGACTCCACCTTTGGCCCCACCGAAAGGAACGTCCAATACGGCAGTTTTGATGCTCATCCAAAAAGCGAGAGCCTTTACTTCATCGATATCAACATCTGGATGGAAACGAATTCCCCCTTTGTATGGTCCGCGAGCATCATTATGCTGAACTCTATATCCATGAAAAACCTGTTTATTGCCATCGTCCATCATAATAGATATCTCGGCAAGCTGAATATTTTTTGGTGTTCTTAGTACCTCTAGAACATTTTCGTCCATCGGCATTATCTTGGCAGCAGTCGCGAGCTGTATTAATGCTTGTTCATATGGATTTATTTTAGACATCTTCTCTCCTCATTCTGACTAATTGTACCAGAAGCAGAATAGATGGTAAAATCGAATCATGAAAAGAGATATTCTAGCCCTTGATATTGGCGCAACCAATACTCGAATTGCTATATTTGACAATCATTTGAATATTGTAAAAAAAGAAAAGTTTCCGACGCCACAAACTGAACTTATTTCAAATCTAAAAATATTGATTGGCCAATTCGTCAAAGATCAAAGTGATATTATTGGGCTTGCAATCAGTGCCGCTGGACCAGTTGCTAATAGTCAAGTCATTTTTACTAACATTGAAGGAAGGCCGACACTATCAGCTGATGACTTTACCAACCTTTTCCCAAAAACAATCCTTATTAATGATGCGGCGGCGGCGGCTTATGCGGAGTCGATATCTCGTCATTGCGACAATTTGATATATATAACATTTTCTTCTGGAATCGGCGTTGGGGTGATCAAAGATGGAAATATTGTTAAATTTAAAAATACAACCGATGAGCTAGGCCACATTTCTATTAAATCACAAATAGAAGTCCTCTGTGGTTGTGGAAGCAAAAATCACTGGGAAGCATTTTGTTCCGGTATAGATATACCAAATTATTATACAAAGTGGCTTAAAACAAAAAACTTACAAACTGATTGTAGAATAATCCAAGACATATACAAAGAAGCCAATAAGAACAAAGAACCAGCTTTTAGTTTTCTTACTCAAGAAATCGGCAGAATAAATGATTTTGCAATAAGTAAAATAATAGAGTTATATCACCCCAAAGAAATCATTATCGGCGGTCCTGTTGCTCTCGAAAATGAAAAGATATTTCTTTCAGGCATTAGCAAAAAGACACTACTTAAGACAAAACTTGGTTTTACTGATTTGGGAGATAAGATTTCTCTAGTTGGAGCCTCTGCTATTTTTAAAAAATATTGTTTGTAAATATTTAGTTATTTAAAGATAAATTATTTTTTTTTAAAAAACCATACAAAAGGCACAAAAAAACCAACTAAAATTAGCGGCGTAATACCAATATAGGCAATCCAATGGTTATAAGTTTGTTTCACAAAATTATGTTCATAAAACAAAAACAAATGCAATACTATCCAAGCGATTATTAACCAACTTAAAAGTATGAAAAATAATATTATTCCGTCTTGTTTTCTTTTTTCGTTAATTTGATTCTTCATTTTAATAATAATATTCCAAACAATATGATTAATCAAATTACTTTATAAAACACTTTCTGATCAATGGCCCAAGCTCGTATATTTGATATATACATGCTAAAATATAT
>CAZQGP010000085.1:0-4634 GCA_964593075.1 uncultured Candidatus Saccharibacteria bacterium | reverse complement strand
CAATAAAGGTGGATTTTAAATATGTAGATGCCAAAGATGCAAAAGACTACGAAGCTCAGGTTGTAAATGCCTATGCTAACGGCATAGGTCCTGATATCTGGCTGATGAGAAATGACTGGTTGCCTAAACACGCTGCCAAGTTGACGTCTATTCCATCTACATTTGCCTGGAGTGGTAGTGAAGAGACTCAAAATGAACAACTTATTACTTATTTCGGCAAATCGATCGTTGAACAAAATAGCACAGGGGGCAAGTTTTACACGGTACCGGTGTCGGTTGACAGTCTTGTCTTGTACCAAAATACTAAAGTTATTGAGGATGTTAAACAAGATCTGGCAAACCAAGACCGTGATTTGGATGCGGATTCATTAGACCAATTTCCTCTTACATGGGCAGATGTAGTAAAAATATCTAAATTAATTACCCAAAGAAATGGGCAAACGGTAACAAGATCTGGTTTGGCGATAGGAACTGTTGATAATACCTATGCAGCAACCGATGTTTATTTGTCTCTTTTAACGCAATATGGGGGCTCATTATTTAACAATGATGGTAGCAAGAATAATTTTAGTCTAGTTACAAGAGATATACGTAATAGGGAAAGTGTTCCATCTCAACAAGCATTAGATTTATACACTTCATTTTCGAGAGCTGATAACGCTAATTATACTTGGAATTCTTCCTTGGGTGATCCGGTAACATTGTTTGCTCAAGGCAAGGTGGCGATGATGGTTGGTTTTTCTTCTTTGGCTAAGGAGATATATGCCGAAAATCCGGAAGCTCAAGTCACTATTGGGTCACTACCGCAAGTTATTAAAGATGCAGATATTGTCAATTACGCAGCATATTGGTCGTTTGGTGTTTCTAAAAAAAGTGCTAGCCCAAATAGCTCTTGGGGTTTTCTAAAATATCTCCATGACGAAAAGGTTAATGAGGCCTATCTTACTGCCACTGGTCGACCAGGACTTTCAAAATATTCAAATAATTTAACTGATTCGTTTGACATAGGTAGCATTAAAGAAATGAAAAATGAAATATTTTCAGATCAGATTAACTCAGCTCTAGTTGTTTGTAAACCGGACTGGCAGCAGGTTGATGTTACTTTAAAGGATATGATAAGCCAAGTGAATAGCGGCAACAGTCTAAAGACTGCATTGGATACAGCGTCTGCCAGTTTTGATAAACAGGTCACTGATGTTACTAATTGAAAAAGTATATTCGGCTGATATACAACTAGGTTTGCCCCTAAAGGATGGAAGTTCTGGAGGATATTCTTCTTTTGATGCTTATTTTATGGATCTGACTAAGATTATGGTTTACACGGCAGCTATAGCATCGGTATTAGTTATTGCTATTGCTGGCGCTATGTATATCCAGAGTCGAGGCGATCCTCAGAAGACAGCACTTGCTAAGGAGCTTATAGCGGGTGTATTTTACGGTATGGGGATTATTGTTTTTCTTAGACTAATAATGCAAACACTTAGCCGCTGATGATTGAAATTTTTATCAAGAAAGCATATGCTGTCAGTTATTATCAACCTGATTTTAAATATAATAGGAGCTTAGACAGTCTTTATGATTATATTTATAATGGGGTATTCACCTTGCTTGGTGTTCTGGCAATGATATATATAATCTATTATGGGATTCAAATGATTGTTTCAAACGGGCAACCGGAAGCATTTACAAAAGCAAGAACGGGGCTACTATGGGCGATAATAGGAGTGATAACAACTATAAGCTTGTATTTTATTCTTAATGTAATGGTTGGTACGGCAAATAAACTAATCAATATTCCATAAAATGGCAATAGGAAATATATACTTAATACCTTCTTGCGTGAAAGACCTTGATACTAGTGTGTTTGGCTGTTTAAGGGATGCGAGAGACACTTGGCTAGATTACGTTGGTATTTTTGTTGGGATTTTGGCTATCTCGTCAATGGTTTATGCAATATATCTTATGATTACATCAAATGGGGATCCACAAAAATTGTCACTTGCGAAAAATGTCATCTTTTATGTTTTTATAGGCATATTACTAGTGGTAGCTGCTAGATACATTGTAATGATTGTGATGCCAGGCTTAAGTTTCAAATAATGCCCATCCAATTGACTATTGACAAACAACTGAACAGAACTAATAATGAATAGAGGAGGAATATAATAATGGCTATAGAATTACCAAACCCTTTGGGTACTCGTCAAGGTTTTAGCGCAGTAGGCAATTCACAGGGTAAGGTTGAATCCTTGGCAGTAACAGTTATAGGCTGGATGACAATAATTGCCGGAGTTGTTGCGGTTGCTTTTCTGGTTTATTACGGCATAATGTTTATCACCTCTGGTGGAGATCCGGAAAAAGCCACTAAAGCAAGAACGGGTATAATTTATGCGATTATAGGTATAATCGTTATTACCGCTGCTTACTTTATAGTCTCTTTTGCGATGGGCGTAGGTAATACATTAGATACAGCTAATTAAGTAATCAAAGGAGGAACAAATTATGGCATTTAATTTTAAAATAGGTCAAAGTGGAAGTATTAAAACGACTGGCAATAAGGATTTGGGAGATGTTGCGGGTAGTTTAGGGGGTCAAATTATTAGTTGGATGACTATGATAGCAGGCGTGTTGGCAGTCGTGTTCCTTATTTATTACGGCATAATGTTTATTACCTCCGGTGGAGATCCGGAAAAAGCCACTAAAGCAAGAACGGGTATAATTTATGCGGTTATAGGTATAATTGTAATAACAGCTGCATACTTTATAATCAACTTTGCTATTGGTACTGGTGAAGCCTTAAAATAGGTGACAATTAGTGTTCTTGCTGTAAAGAAAATTTAAAGTTTTTCAACTTGTGTTTTCTACGTTGCTACTCTATTTATGATTGGGGACTTGCATGTCGTCAATAGATTTGTAACCTTTTTGGCGGTAGAGTTCCTTGAATTCTCGAAGGGTTGCGCCGGCTTTAATGAGGTTGGCGAAGTCTTGGTCTGGTTCGAGATATTCGGCGATTACAGTTCTACCCTTGTAACCTGTGTGGAAACATACTCCGCACCCTTTACCTTGACAGTCTTGACAGATTTTTTTGATAAGTCTTTGGGCGATAACCAGAATTATGGCATCAGCTAGAAGATATTTTGGCACTTCCATTTCGATTAATCTGGCAAATACTCCCGGAGCGTTGTTGGTGTGGAGTGTGCTTAAGACCAAGTGTCCTGTAAGTGAAGCGTTAATTGCAATCTCGGCAGTTTCTTTGTCTCTAATTTCTCCTACAAGTACGATGTCCGGATCTTGGCGAAGAACAGCTCTTAGGGCTTCTGCAAACCCAAAACCTTGAGCGGAAGAAATTTGAATTTGTTCGGCGCCAACCATTTTGTATTCAACCGGATCTTCGATGGTAATAATTTTTTTATCGGGCTTGTTGAGCTCGCCTAATACTGCGTATAGAGTGGTAGTCTTTCCTGAACCAGTTGGTCCGGTAAGAAGTATCAATCCAGTTCTTTTGGCGATATTTCTTTTTATAGCGGCGATAATGTCTTCTTCTAGCCCTAACTCCTCGATTTGTTTAGCGGCTTTATTTGGGAGAATCCTAAGAACTATAGTCTCGCCATAAACAGACGGGGTGACGCTGACACGGAAATCAACATTTTCTTTCCCCAGAATCATAGAAAAGCTGCCATCTTGGGGTTGAGTTTTTATATTTAATTTAAGATGTGAGACGTTTTTTATTCTTGAGACTAACAGGCTAAATGATGTTTGGGTAATATCGATGGCATCTCTTAATTCTCCGTCAATCCTAAATCTAACTCGGACATTTTTGATTTGTGGCTCAAAGTGAACGTCTGAAGCGCCCATATTGTATCCACTTACAAGAATAAGCTCTAAGATATTAGTGGTTGTAGCTCTCTTGATGGCCTCCTGTAGATCGCTAAAAGTTTTAATGCTTTGCGGATCGTCTTCTTTGGCTTTTTCCTCTTCTTTGAGAATTATTTTGTCCATAATTCTTTTGTATTTTTCGTAGGCAAAATCAAAGGACGATTTTGAGCAAAAATATGGTTCGAAATTCACTTTCAGTTTTCTACCTAGGTCTGTCATAGCTTCTGATAGACCGTTCTGATAAGGAAACTGAGTGGCTACCTTGATTGTTGTGTCTTTTTGGGAAAAGGCGATTATTGAATATTTTGTAACGATATCAACTGGAATTAGCGTTGAAGTTACATCGTCTATTTGGGCAATACGGAGGTTTATGTAGGGGATACCAATGTCATCAGCGATCAAGCGAGTTTGTTCTTCCTCCTTCTCGTGGCTATATGCTTTGATAATATACTGCGGATCCATATGTCTATATTAGCAATTAATTCTCTATAAGGCTAAAAAAATAGATAAATTTAGAGTAAAATATATGGGTAGACATTTCTGGAGAGGTGCCTGAGCGGTTTAAAGGGACGGTTTCGAAAACCGTTGTGCTCGAAAGGGTACCGTGAGTTCGAATCTCACCCTCTCCGCATTGAGTTATAAATTTAAAATGTTTATACTCAAATAACATATGGAAGGGTGGCTGAGTGGGTTGGTTGCGAGAAAGCGAACAACCAACGGGTTTCAAAAGAAACCCAGGCGAACACTCAGTACAGTTT
>CAZQGP010000084.1:0-11098 GCA_964593075.1 uncultured Candidatus Saccharibacteria bacterium | reverse complement strand
CTATACAACTTGTATAGTTGTACAAAAATGTCATAATTATACATAGTATAAAAACAAAAAAGAGGGGATTTAATGGCTATAAAAAAGACAAGTAACTCTTCTGTGAGCAAAAAGAAGGTTTTAGTTTCAAAAAAGAAAGCTTTAACTACAAAAACGAAAAAGAAATATTCTCCTGGTTTAAAAAACAAACCAAGGTTCTCTGTTGCCTTATTATTAATAATAATTTTTGTTCTTACAGGGACGGGTGTTTATTTAATCTATAACTCATTTGCAGCGACTAATACAGGTCCTATATTTTTAAATGGCTCAGAAGTAAAAAGTAAAGGCAAGGCAGTGAAATCAAGCCCTTCTAATCTTACGGCACAAAGAGCCATGAGCAGTAACAAAACAAATATAAGCTACTTCAACGTTAGCGGTAAAACGTATAAAGAGGTACAAAAGTCTCTCACTCAGAAAAGAGGTCGATCATGTGGTGGTTTGTATTGGGTAGGATGTACAAGTGTAGTTTTTTCTAATTTATTTTATACTGAAATCGAGATACAGAATCCTAAAGGTGGAGTGCCTCAGAATTGTAGTGTATCAAGTGCCAAAATGTTTGTTGAAGTAAATGTTGATCTCCCCAAATGGGTTAACAGAAATGACCCCAAAGTCAAATCAGAGAAAGCTCCAAATGGTCTTACCCTAATTAAGCACTGGGATAATTTTGCTGCTTCGGTCAAAACACATGAACTAAGACACGGATATATCGCTGTTAAGGCCGTAGATAGAATAAAAGAGAATATGTTAAAGATTAAAAATGTTAAATGTACATCAATAGAAGCTCGCGCACAAAATATTTATAACGAAGGAATTAATTGGTATTATAAAGATTGGCATCCAACGTTTCCTCCGGGTTATACATTCTAGGTTTCATTATATCCACATAATTTTTAAATTGTATTCCACTCGCATTTAATACCATGCGGATTTTGTATTAGTGACTACTCCTAGTAAATACTTGATCTGATATTATTTTATGTTATAATTGGGTTTAATTCCTGTTCGAATAGACAGGTGGGCTTGATATTTTAAGCCAACAGCGATACTCTGGCGCTCTTCCAGGGTAGTACCGAAAGGAGTGGTCGTATGACTACTCTAAGTATTAAAAGCGGTTGCATAATCACCGGGGGACCGTCAAGAGAAGAGCTTTTCGACTCTCTAAGACTTTACAATGAGCATCGATATGTTGTTTTTGAACTCGAACCGAGCCATCCAAGTTTTCATAATTGGAGAGTCCGCCTTAAGGGTCAAATCGTTGAAATCGGGGCTGAAGATGGCAGCGGTCATAGCTGGTGTCTCAGTGTTTATTTCAAGGACGATCCTGAACAAAACATCAAGCTCTCATCAATTGGAATGAACAAGCTTTATTACAATAACCACAGTCGAAAAGGCTCCGTGATTTAACCGAAATATTAACAATAATAAGCCCCGAAGGCCCATCTTTTAAGGTGGGTCCTCGGGGCTCGTTTTATTATTAACTTCAAGCTTATTCAGTATAATCGGTTAAATAATACGTTTGATTGAATTTCACATAATCTACGATTGTATTTATTTATTTTAAATGATATTTTAGCTATGTCTAAAGCGGAGTTGTCGTCACTCGACTATAAGTTGTCACACTTGGCACCCATGACCTAATGCCTGTGTAATTTTCGCTGGCAGCTAAGTTACTTGCAAAAATAAAATTAAGTTTTTCGATTCTAGTGCCGTCGATCCAAACAGATAGCTGTTTTTTACCAACCTGATTTGCAACCTTACTGACCGATAATTCTATGTTGTGTACCTGTGACCACCACGGATCAGATGGATTTGTTGGGATAATAGGTGAATCAGCATTACTCGCAACCACCGATGGATTAAATTCATTACCATTAACTCTCCTACGTATTATTATCGCTCCATAGCTCCCCGCGACTGGCGTTCCTCTATCAAATTGTAACGCGTATCCAGTATCCTGATCAGTAGGTGATAATGACGTATCAAAGAGAATTCCATAGCCACCCCTTGTGCCGGTTCCGAGCTGTGCAATAGTTGAAATTGTGTATGTTTCATTTTTGTTTTCAATGAAAAGCAACCCCTGGCTTGATTGAAAACCGGTCGCTACTTTATTCCATGTTCCGACATGTCGGAAAGTGTCAATTGAACTTGAGCTTAAAGTCAGATTATAGGTTTTCACTCCAGAAATAGTTTGCCATAGTTGCCTTTGAATATCCCAACTATAAGAATAGTTTTTTTGTAGCGGTGTAACAAGCTCTCTGAGATCTCCATTGGTTACAAGCGCTTGCATTCGAGCCGAATCAGTTCCTATCCCGGTAAATATATCGACAGAGGTGATGTGCTTTTCAATGGCGTAGGTTCTAGTCGCTAAATTCAATTCACTTATAACTTCTAAATCCATGGCTTTGTTAGCACTATTGATTGAGTTTAAAACAGAATACAATACAACGATTGTGACTAAAATACCAATAATAACAATTACGAGCAAAAACTCAATTAGCGTAAAGCCTTTGACCTTAAATATTGTTACTTTCTTTTTCATAATAATAATATCATAACATTTCTCTTATATAGTTTTCTATCCAAAATTATATCGGAATTGAAAACCCCCGAAAACGCTTTCGCGTTATCGGGGGCATTGTTTGCTGTCACTATAAGGTACGTGCCATTCACGCGGCACTGTTATTTGCTTTTTGGAGGGGACTGATTGCATGAAAAGCAATCGGCCTCCAGCTTAGATAGATTCTGTTTTCATCACCCGCTTTCTTCGTATACACGATCTGGTTTCCTTCAACCAATTCGTTCGTGGACTTTAACAGTACACTAGAAGTTTCTTCTCTGCTGACAACATGACCAAGAACATCATCGGCACTACTCCCCGAAAGGAGACCGATTGAGTTGTCCTCGTCTTGACTCACTTCTCGGAAACTCTCGACGTTATAGAGGTTGATAGAACCGAGAACGAATATCTCGTTTCCAGCTTCTTCCTTAACAACAAGGTGATAGGGTTCTTTTCGGCTAATAACCCGTTCACCTGATTTAAGTCTGGCGTACCACTTTCCTTTCGAGACAAACCATTCAAATTTGATGTCTCGGAAAGATGTCGACTTGATACCCCTATTTACTGGCTTGAACTTTTCGGTTACTTTGTCGTAATGCCAGAAGTATGTTCCGAAGTTATCCAATACCATACTGGGGTACTTACTTCTGTAGACTTTCGCCCTTCTGTCTTGTCGTACTTCCCAGATGTCGAACATTTCTGGTATGTAATCGCTCGACCAGTACTGAGTCACAAAGGTCGAAGCTGCTAATGGTTGGGACACCAGACTGATCAACTCTGAGAGTTGCGTCGATTGTTTTCCAGCCAACCTCCGAAGTGATGTTATCTCTTCGCCTTCAACCCTTCTTTGGTTCTTAAAATACCGTTGAATTGATCCTGCGGTCTCTTCTCGTAGTTTTTCCATCGCCAAACTTACTTTTACAAAGTACTCTGGATCTCCACCCATGTCAGGGTGAATAAACTTTACCAGGCCCTTGTAATATAGCTCTGTTATGGCCAGAAAAGCTTCTGGTCCCAACTGGGCGACCTTCTTAAGATCATAGATCGTAGGGAGGGTGTCTTCACCTCGGTATTGCCTTACCTTTTCTTTATACTCTTCGAAGTCCATCTTTCAACTCCCCCAGATACTTTTCGGGGTATTGAGTGATCTCCAAAAGAAGATCCTCAAAGGTTTCTGCAGACTTTGAGTTTGCCCACAGTTCAGTTACTAGCGTGTCCAGAGCTGCAGCGCTTGGAGGGTTGAAAACTTCAGCGATTTTTGCAATCGCTAGTACCTCGGCTTCTTCTGCTTCTTGGCTATCTTGGTCGAGATTCACTCCTGACTCTCTGATATAATCAAGGGCAAGATGTGCAGCCTTAAACGAAGTAGCTTCCGCCAGAGTCCTGGCCTGAAACTGTTCAACCTCGTGATATACGAGAAGATCGACATACATGTCGACCTCCGCTTCAGTGGCTGCCCGACCCTTAATAACTGAGAGTGTCAGGACGGTTGCCTCGACGTTTTCTATTGTGGTCCTATCGAGGTTGTGATACTGGGTCCAATTCATGACCCTGCTAAGAGCCTTCCTGGTCTCGCCCATAATCGCCAAAAAATTAGACATTACTCCTCCTAATTGTCAAGTTGCTTTTTGCATTTCAGCTTAGAGATTCTAACACATAAAACCACATGTGTCAATATTTAATACTTGACATATTATTATTCATGTGTTATCATTTAGCTTGGCAACAACACAGACACGGAGGTTTTACCATGAAGCAGATCGTTGTTAACATCAACGAAGACGCCTACGCAGACGTGTGTGCCGCAGGATCAGAGGCAATTTGCCTCGAAACCGCCCGCCTCCTTGCCGAGGAAATTTCGGTCGAAGATGTCATCAACCACCTCGAGCACGAGGTGAGAATGCAACTTCTCGACAGCCACAAGGTCACAGTGTCGCTTGACGCGACGCAGACCGCAATCAAGGAGGCGCTTTCCAGCAAGCGTCTCTGGCGTGAGATCGCCGCTTCGCTGGAAGAGGAGTGCCAGGTAATCTGGCTTTAACCACTCTTCTGAGTTACTGCTCTAAACAAGACCGCTAACTCATTGGGGGCATTGTGTCATATGACGCAACGCCCCCTTTACTTTTATAGACATATATATCAGAAATAACTGGTTGCTTAATTTACAAATAATTGTTAATAATATACACGTTTATTTTTTTGGACAATTAAAGTACACATAATCAATTGATTGTGTATCAGTTTTGTCTATGTTTAGATTTTCGGACAAATAGCTAATATGTTTTATTATGTTTACATTTAAAACTATTACTTCTAAAATATACTTTAGACATGGACAACAATGAGCCATCATCTAATAAGGTAAAAAGGAAACACAGTTTAAGTATTGGGGTGTTGTTTTTGTTGTTAATATTACTTGCCACAAGTGTCGTTATATACATTATTTTTTATCAAAATAAAGATATCAATATTAACGATTTTGTTAAAACATCTAAAAAGACTATTATTCAAGAATACCCGGAATTCGAGATCACAAAAATAACTTATAATCCGCCAAAAACAGAGGCTCAGGGCTCCTCAATCGAGGAGTCAGGTTTATTCGTACTAAGCAAAACAAGTAATCCAAAAATTAAAGTGGGGATATCCTATCCTAATACTAATAGTTCACCCTTTAATGGAGTAACTAATTTGGCTGGGGTGTATAATACAAAATACCATCGATTTGATCTGAGTGATAAAGCAAAGAAGGGGCTTGATAAAATTGCCCTTCAGGAGACAAACGATACCGTTACTTTTAATATTGCGCAAATCAACAAGAAATTAAATGGCTCTAAAGAAGGGGCCGATTATATTACTATCCAAAAAGATTTGGAAACAAACAAGTTAAGGACTGTAGACAATTATTACTTGGTTAATAGCACACAAAGCCCAGAAAAATATAAGGTGTATTATCTTGATGACGACGAATGGATTTTGATCAAAGCCTTACAACAACCATATCCTCTTTATTAAATTAGATTATATAACTAGATAATTTATCCAAGAAACACAAGTTCTTATGTTTGATTGTCAAGCTCAAAACTATTGACAAAATGCCTATTTTGTATTATTTTATCCAAAGAATTGTTCATTGAAAACAAGTTGTCAAAAGATGATAGGGGATGATTGGAATGAAGAAAACGTTCGTCATTGTTTTTGGATTGTTGACTATATTCCTCACCTTACTACCGAATACAGTCAGCGCTACAACCAGTAGCACGATCGCATTTACTCTTCGCCACTTGGATTTTCCGGCCAATGAAACTCTCTACACCATGAATCAAAACGGAGCTAACCAAACGAAGGTCATGAGTGCCACCTCGTTTGATCGGTTGGCTTTCTCGCCTCAAGAAACCAGAGAACTCGCTATCGGCTATACGATCAAGCAGGATAAACATTATCTCTCGGTTCTTAATGACGCGCGCACAGTTACTCGTAAGGTCGACTTAAGCAGCTGGACTGGTCAACCTTGTTGGTATCAGGGAAAAATAATCTATGGTGTCTACTTCGACGGTATCTATCAATATGATCCAGTTACGGATCAAAATCATAAAATCATCAATTCGTCAGTCAGCACCTACGACCATTCTCCAATCGTTGTCGGCGAAAATCTATACTTCGTCCATTCAGAGTGGGGGACCCACAGCTATGTTGTCTCTCTTCCCGATTGGTCGCAATATATCGGTAAACCAATTCTTGGTCCAGGCTGGGGCTATCTTGACCCAAGCCAGCCACCACCTCCGCCGTTTTTAAGCATTCTGCCAGACGGCCGGACAGGCGATGCAGATACCAACATGCAGTACAATGATGTTACTCGAGTCCTCGTTGATTCGGCAGAAATCATTCGTTATATTGTTGGGGATAATGAGCCACAAACTCTCAAAATACCCCCTAACAGCCGAAGGACAACACAGGTGTATCTCTCAAACGATGGTCAGCGAGTTGTCTTTGGCACAAATAAGGGAGTATACGTTACCTCACTGGTTGGAAAAATTAAATATCATAAGATATCCAATCTGGTTGTCGTTGAAAACGTCGGAAGTAACGCCATCGCATGGTCGCCTACGGATAATTTAATTGTCGTTAATGGCCTAGATGGAATATATCTAATCGGTGCGCTTTCTAAACCATATAAGCACCGGATATATAAGCTCAACCCTAAGGACAGCGACAAAATCAATCGAATTGCTTGGTCACACTAACAACCAAGCTTAAGATACGAGGATGCAGGTAACCCCTGCATCCTCTTTTTCATTTACAATCTTTTAAAAAATTAAAGTAAATTATTGTTTTCTGATATCTCTATTGACCATCAATTGTAAACGTAATATAGCCATTACTCGCTCCAGATTTATCGGTCGGATTTGGGCTACTCTTTAACGATTTAACCTCTATATTATATCCATACGCACCGAGCATATCTCCAACTACGACTTGGTATTTATTCGCTTCCGCTTCGTTATCTTTTTTAATACTTATCCAACCAGAACCTTGATCAACACTACTAAGACCAATAGATATATCCTTATATCGCATCTGTGTGCCTTGATTTAGAGTCTTTATGTTGTCTGAAGCTGGAGTAGGAGTATTTTTTGGCCAAAGCAACCATCCAGCCGAGATTGCCACCACAAGCAGTATCAGAGATATTGCTAATATATATACTATTTTCTTTTTCATAAAATAATAATACTCTTTATTTTATTTAATAAGAAGATTAAATCTTTTTTTTGTGACTTATAGATTATATGTATTAATTATTCTTAAGATGATTACTATATATGCTCATATACAAGAATATATTTAGTTCTCTGAGTCAATGTGTGTGGATAAAGTCAAAGATTGGTACTTGATATTCGTTAAATATTATCTTCCTAAGATTGCATCTAGCATTTTAGTCCGAGTCACAATGACAGCCGGAATAAAGCCTGCTACAACTGAGACCCACATAATTATCTCGGCCCTAATCGTCAGATCGGCCCAGTTTAAAACTAAGACAGCGTTACAGATAGGCAGGACAAATGGATGAATCTGAAAGTACGGAACAAGGACGACAAAGAATAAGATTGTGCCTAGAATTATCCCTGCGGTGGCATAGACAGCCGATAAAATAACGTAACTAAATATAATAATATATGGCTTAATTCCGATTGCCCTTAAGATGCCAATTTCTTTTCTTTTATTAATGATTGTGACATAGATAATAATGATAATCGTCACTGCCGCAATTAAAACGCTTGTCATCGAGAGCAAAACGTTGATGCTCAAAAAGCTGCTGCTGACTGAATTCATAAAACCAGCCGACTCTTCCCAAGAGAAGACTCGGCCATCAAGCTTTAGTTTTTCGACTGCCTCGATAACGCTTACTTCATTTGCATCTTCGTTTGTTTTAATGTTTATCGTTGTGGCTTTACTGCTTGATGTCGGTATAATTTCTTTTAAAGCACTCTCTGTAATAAAGGCCCGACTATCTGACTCGGTGAAATTTGTATTAAAGATTCCTTTGATCGTAAACTCTTTAGTTGTTTCGCCAAAAATCATACTTACCTTATCACCAACCTTAGCATCCTTAAAAGATAAAGCGTTTTCTTCGACATCCGTTCCGCCCGCTATTTGCCTCCCAATAATGATTTGATCTTTGTCGTCTGCATCAAGGTATGATCCGCTCATAATCTTCTCTGAAATGTTAAAGACCTTACTGTCATCAATTGGGTTAATTGCCAATATCTCCCAGTTGCCAGTAATCCCGTTATATTTCAATCTTGCAGGAACCATTGTTTTGGCACTCGCAGCTTCAATGCCTTCAATCGAATTTAGTTTCTTAATGGCCTGGACCCTGTTATTAATATAGTCATGGCCATCATCGGGTGTGATATAGATATTCCCGGTCATCGTATCGATAATTTGCTTGTTGGCTCCATCCACGATCCCATTAAAGAGAGCGGGAATAAAGATCAGATTAATAAAGGCAACTGTCATTAAAAATAGAGTTAGAAGTAGGGTCCACTTTCGGCCTCTCCTTATATATTGCCAGGTTAGATAGAAGGGTAGGAAAAGTTGTCTCATGATTTTATCCTCCCATCTGAAAGTTGGATAATCCGACTAGCAAAGACCAACTCCTCTGGTTCATGCGTAATCATAACAATCGTAATACCCTCTAATTTATTTAAGTATTTAAAGATGTTTAAAACTTCTTTGGAGGCAATCGTATCGAGATTGGCGGTTGGTTCGTCAGCAAAGATTATTTTTGGCTTATTAATTAGAGCCCGAGCAATTGCGACTTTTTGTTGTTCACCCCCTGATAATTGAGATGGCAGACGATTAAATTTATTCTTTAAACCGATCTTGGTCAGAAGTTCAGTCGCTTTTTTCTTAGCACTTTTGGATGATTCTAGCATCATCGCCGGAAGCATCACATTCTCTATCACTGTTAGCTCAGCGATTAGCGCATATTCTTGAAAGATATAACCAAGCCGAGAGAGGCGAAAATCCATTCTTTTCTTCTCCGACAGATGAGTAGTCTTCTTGCCTTCAATATATATTTCTCCTTCGTCAGGCGTATCAAGTAACGCGAATTGATGTAAGAGAGTTGATTTACCAGAGCCGTTTCGACCGGTAATCATCAAAAATTCGTTTTGAAAAACTTCAATCGAAACATCATTCAGGGCTGTAAAAGGGACCCCTCCTGAACGATACTTTTTAGTAATATTTACCGCTTTTATAATGCTCTTTTTTTCCATACTATCTCTATATCTTAACAAATAAATTGATAATGTAATATCTCGTTACGTACCTATATATAATAACCGTAACAAATTTGCCTGTAACCTTTTTTATAGTTGGGGAAGTGTAACAAGTTTAAAACCTCTACCCCGAAGTCCTTCGATAATTGAAGGTAGGGCTTTTGCCGTTTCGACGGAATTGGCCACGCCGTCATGCATCAAAACTATCGAGCCACTTTTTGTATTAGCCAATACGTTTTGGGAGATACTCTCGGCTGGTATCCCTGACCAATCCTTGGGATCAACGTTCCACAAAATTTTCTCCATGGCCAGAGTTGATACAACTCCATCGGTTTCATCATTATATGCACCATATGGAGGGCGGAAGTAATGAATTGGTCCGGCGATAATGCTCTCAATTGCCAGTCTTGTTTTCTTTATCTCATCCATCTGAGCCTCACTTGAGAGTTTAGAGAGATCAGGGTGGGTATAGGTATGATCTGAGATAACATGATCTTCGGCCAGTACCTGCTTAACAAAATCAGGATGAGCTTCTGCGTTTTGACCGATCTGGAAGAAAGTGGCTGGCACATTGTATTGCTTTAAAACGGCCAGAATCTGCGGTGTATAAGCACCGGGTCCATCATCGAAAGTTAGGGCAACCTTACCACTCGTTCCGCTTGAAGTGTCGGTTTTGGGAGGAACAACGACAGGAACTGGTTTTTGGATCACAAGGACTTTACTAATATCAATATTCTTGGGGTTGGGGATAACTTTATTATTAGCAAAGGTATAGGAGAGAATGACTTGCTCGGTCTTGCCTTGATCTGTCACCACATTCGCATCAATTAAGACTTCTTTGTTGCTACTGTGGATATCTTCAATTTTGGCTGGATCACCAACCTCAACCATATCTAAAGCCGTTAATTTCTGTCCATCAACGTGAGAGATTAAAAGATAGGTCGTAGTTTTATTAGGATAGGTTGCCTTAATCATAAAGGGGTATTCATTTTCTGAACCATTATCCATATTATATGGTTGTAAGGCATCAAATATTTCGTATTTAACCTTCTTGCCATCTATCGTTGCTTCCCAAACTTTATCTTTAAAATTAATATCTATTTGTTTTTTTAAGTAAGGATCAGTAATCGAGATCACGCCATTCCCCGCATTCTCAATTAGATCAATCTGAGCATCGGAGAGTGTACTATTAGCCTTGTCTTGTTTTTCTTTTCTTTCATTAATATAGTTCCAGGTCAGGAAGGAGATTAATAACAAACCAACGATAGAGACTACGACAATTGAGACAATGATGACTTTTTTCATATAACTCCCATATATATTAGTAATTAAAAATAATTATATAATATTTCCTTTAAATTAAACAAAGATAATAGTCATTGACAAACCGACGACCAATTATTAAGATAATTATGCTCCATTAAATAGAAGATTGATATTTAAAGTAGCAAAATGTGTTATAATAAAAGTAATTTAATAGAAAAAAATGTTTAGATTTGCCTTTGACTCGCTGATATACAATGTGGTCACCTATATGATCCGCGAGAAACTCGATTACTATCGATAGGCATAGTGGTGAAACCGGCTAATCTTAATTCGCCGGCTAAACAAAGTCGGTTTTTTTTTTCGCTAATTTTCAAGATTACTAACGAGGTATAAGAAATAACTGAGTTTGCCATATAAATAAGAGTGTTTTCAAAAAAAGGCAGATTTTATTTTAAGA
>CAZQGP010000083.1:0-2570 GCA_964593075.1 uncultured Candidatus Saccharibacteria bacterium | reverse complement strand
CTTTTCATAATTAAAATTGCTTTATAAAAATTAAAAGCTCCTTTATTTTACCTTAAAATCTCTATTGATTCAAAGCAATTGAGGTTGGGGCTGAAATGTAATTAATTTTTTTGACCGGAACCATGCCTGAATTCTTTAATCCACTTTCTATTTCTTGGATTGATTGAAATCTAGATGCTTCAATTTCCAGTCTTTCTTTTTCAGCCATAAGCTCTTGCTTTTGTTTTTCAAGAGCATCAATATCATATCCCCTGACCGCCATTTTGTTAGATTGGGAAAGATAAAGAAGACTAGTTACGAGAACTAGACCCAATACGACAAAACCAAAACTAAACTTACCCAACCGAAAATTTGGTTTGTAGGTACGATTAAATTTTCTTCGTTTTGTCCGATCCTTCATCCTTCCCTCCCTTTTTTTTATTTTTGTTTCACCCTCCTCTAAGGCTACTTGCTAACTATTTAATTTTTCAGCAACGATTAGCCTGGCGCTTCGACTTCGAGGATTTTCAACCATTTCTTGGCTTGTTGCTTGGATTGATTTTTTTGTTATGATTTTTATTTTTGGCTTCTTTCCACAAACACACCTCGGAAAATCTGGTGGGCAAACACATGGATGAGCCACTGCTTTTAAATAATTTTTTACTATATAATCTTCCCTCGAATGAAATGTAATTACGGCTATTCTAGCCTGTGGTTTTAAGATTTCAACTGCTTTCGGTAAAAAGATTTTTAATTGATTCAGCTCATCATTAACTGCAATTCTGATTGCTTGAAAAGTTTTTGTCGCTGGATTTATCTGCTTTGGCCAAAATCTTTTTGGGATCGCTTCATTTACTATTTCGGCTAGCTCCGTAGTGGTTTTTAGCCGTCTATCTTCCCGTTTGTTGCAAATCGCCGAGGCAATCCTTTTGGCAAATCTTTCATCTGCATATTGTTTCAAAATCTTTGCGATTTCTTCTTCTGGCCAGTCATTCACTACTACTTCTGCGGTTAAAGACGTTTCTTTGCTCATTCTCATATCAAGTGGTCCCTTATTCTTGAAGGAAAAACCCCTTTCAGCAATGCTTAACTGGTATGAAGAAACTCCCAAATCAACCAAAATTCCACCGTTTATTTTCAACGTGCCAACAGCCTCGTATATTTGGCTAAAATTTCCTAGGTAAGGTATAAACCTCTTGCCAAACGTCTTCAGGCGCGCCGTAGTTGCCTCTAAGGCTTCTTTGTCTTGATCTATGCCAATAACGGTACCATTCGGCCCAGATCGATTCAAAAGGGCTTCAGAGTGACCGCCAAAACCGCAAGTTGCATCAATGTAATTTTGATTTTTCTCCGGTGTCAACAAATCAATAACTTCTTTTAAAAGTACTGGTATATGTTCTGAATTCATCTTGTCTCCTTGAACAAGTAGCTAGCAGTCAGATATGGCCTTTTGGCCAATAATAACTGTTTTGTTCTTTATTTTTGTTTTGCCTGATCTCACAGGTAAGCATATAATAGTGGTAAATTTAGTTGGGCTAAATTTGAGGTGGATGTTTGTTCAAAGGTGCTCGCTGGCTGCTAGCTACCTATCAAGGAGATTAAATTCCTAATTCTTCAGCGATATTGACGCTGTCTTTTTCAATGTTCTCGCGATACTCTTCCCATATCTTGGTTGACCAGATTTCAACATGATCACCAAGTCCTGTCACAATAACCTGATTTTTTACCACAGCATACTCGCGTAAAGTTGCCGGTAGGTTAATTCTGCCTTGCTTATCGATCTCTGCCGAGAAAGCTCCAGTTAAAATAAATCTTGCATAAGCCCTTGATTTACTTTTTGTAAGAGGAAGCTCCTCCATTTTTTCTACCATCTTGTTCCACGCCTCTTCTGGATACAAAGAAAGACAATTGTCCAAACCTTTCGTTACAATCGCACCACTGGCGAGCTTGCTACGAAACTTGACTGGGACAGCTAGTCTTCCTTTCTCATCTATATTATGAATGTATTCACCTATAAACATTTCTATTCTTTCCGCGGAGCCAAGTGTTTTATCCTTATTGTTCCCCACTTATCCCCACTTTCTTCCACTTGAGCCAATTATATACCACTCTTCCCCACTTTGTCTAGATTTTTATGTCAAGAAAAGTTTAAAAATACTAGTATACAAATAATATGGCTTATTTGAAGCATTATTTATTGTCTTTTAATATTTGTTTAAATCGTAATTTGAAAGTTATCCACAACCATTAACAAAATTTGCTATTTTTTTGTCAGTTTCAGATATTTCCTCTTAATTGTGCTCCCCTTATCCGTTCAATCACGTATTAATAACCCGTCGATATTGCCCATATTTGGCGATTTCGACCGCGTGCATATTATTTTTTGTTTCTGTCATTTGTCTTGTTGTTTTATTGTACTAGCTCGTCGTCTACGGCTCTTTGTCCTGGGTTTCTAGATATTGTCGTCTTACCTAAATCGTTAAAGTTTTCTGTAAAATATTTTCTTTTTTAGCTTCTGCCAATCTCGCCTGGATTTTTCTGGGTTAATAATTCTCCTCATAAATATTAATTATAATTTATTTCACCTATCA
>CAZQGP010000082.1:0-2690 GCA_964593075.1 uncultured Candidatus Saccharibacteria bacterium | reverse complement strand
ACTTTAGCAAATGGCAGAGGGGGGTTTGGAGGCGATGTATTAGCTAATATTTACCAAAAAGCAGGGGCAAAAGTCGAGAGAGAATATTTAGTCAATGATGGTGGAAACCAAGTTAAAATACTTGGCGATTCAGTTTTGGTTGCGGCTGGTCTTTCAAAAGAAACGGAAGTCTATAGGGGGGAATATGTAGATGAATGGGCTCAAGAGTATCGTGACAAAACAAATGAATTAAGGGAAAAACCAAAACAACTAGGACAGGCGATCGCTAGTGATATTCTTGAAAAACAAATTAAAAAATCAATTATTAATATGAAGATTGTTTATGATAATTGGTTTAGCGAGCAAAGTTTCGTCGAAAGTGGTGAAGTAGAGAAGGTTTTGGCTAGTTTAGAAAAGAAAGGCCTAACATTTAAAAAAGACAAAGCGCTTTGGCTTCGAACTTCAAAGTTTGGAGATGATAAAGATAGGGTTCTAATCAAGGCAGATGGAGAAAAAACATATTTTGCAAACGATATCGCATACCATTGGGATAAATTCGCCATAAGACACTTTGATAAAGTTGTCAATCTATGGGGGGCGGACCATCATGGCTATATCGGTCGGATGCAAGCAGCCACAGAGGCGATGGGATTTGAAGGTCAGCTAGAAATTGTATTGATGCAATTAGTTCGTCTAATTCAAGACGGGAATGAAATCAGAATGTCGAAACGCGAAGGCAATTATGTCACGATGGATGAGCTCTTCGAAATGATAGGAGGATCAATCAATGAGGCGAGTGACGTTGCAAGATTTTTCTTTTTGTCTCGCTCGTTTAACACCCACATGGACTTTGACCTTAGTCTAGCCAAGGAACGTTCAGATAAAAATCCAGTTTTTTATGTAAAATATGCTTATGCCCGCACTTCCAGTATTATTAAGAAGGCCGAGGAAATCAAGCTACCGGTAGCAAAAGACACTTTGCTGAACGAAAAGTATGAGATAGCTCTTATTAAAGAACTGATTAAACTACCAGAAATTTTACAGGACATTATCAATGATAAGAACTACCCTGTTCATTATTTAACGTTTTATGCACAAGAGATTGCGACAAAATTTCATGCTTTTTATGATAAATGTCGAGTAATAAACGAAGACGATCGAGAGCTAACGGCGGCTCGGCTCAAATTAGTTAAGGCGACGCAGATTGTGCTTCAGATTATAATGGAAGACTTAATTGGGATTAATGCCCCCGAGAAAATGTAATGAGACGGAGTAGGCGAAGACTCTTGAAAAAATATAAAATCTGGCTTATTTTGGGTGTAATTTTATTGATTATGGGCTTTAGCTATTTTTTTGTAGTAAAGATGTGGTTCGAGGGTAATAAACCAGGGAAGACAATCAAAACTGAATTCTTCACATACGAACAATACTACATTCCAATCAGCCATTTCACAGATAATACAACTTCAATCTCGTTTTCAGACTTAAAGGCTAAGCTAACAAACGACACAAACGAAGAGATATATGTAAGTTCAAATGAAAAAGAAAACTTAAAAAAACTATTTGGCATAAATGAGATTCAGTCGAAAGTACAATTTCTAACAGACGGAGAAATTATTAATAAGCTAGTTGAGAAAAGCAATCGTCTAGCGATTATTCCATATCAATCTACTGATTCACGAGTCAAAACGATCAAGGTCGATGATAAGTTATTATGGGACAAATCTGTGACTGAGTATCCATTGAAAATAGAGGTGCAGACAGAGGAAAAAATAAATGCAAACAGCTCTTTTACGAAAAACAAAGTAAGCCTTTTAACGAATGTTGGCGATGTCATCTTGGGTCGTCACGTCTCATATAAAATGCGGACATATAATGACTATACTCATCCTTGGCTTAAGATGGCAGAAATAATAAAAAAAGGCGATATCACTTTTGCTGATTTAGAAACTCCACTTTCAGACCAGATCTCACCCCCCGATGAGGGGATGAGCTTTATTGCACCCCAAAAATCAATAGAAGGGCTAAAGTTAGGTGGAGTAGATGTGGTGGCTCTAGCCAATAATCACAGCACAAATTTTGGTACGAGTGTTTTTGACGACACCTTAAATTTGTTAAAAAAGGAAGGAATCAGTTATGTTGGAGGGGGTGCAACCTCAGCCGAAGCCTATAAACCGTTGATTGTTGAAAAAAACGGGTTAAAATGGGGGTTTGTTAATTTTAATTCAATCATCGGAGCC
This sequence comes from uncultured Candidatus Saccharibacteria bacterium, assembly GCA_964593075.1. Taxonomy (GTDB): domain Bacteria; phylum Patescibacteriota; class CPR2; order UBA1875; family CAIMLA01; genus JAQUMB01. Next base: position 471 of record CAZQGP010000082.1, on the reverse strand, counting down.
ATAAATGCCACGGAAGATTCATCTGGTGTGGCTAAATTCGCGATTAAACCATGGGCTGAAAGCGATGATCTAAATGATATTGCCAGAATAAAAACTCAAATAATAGAAACGAAAAAACAAGCTGACATAGTTGTGGCTGAATTTCATTGGGGGGTTGAGTATGAGCCGAAGCCAATTGAATCACAAATCAATGTGGCACATGCAGCAGTTGAGGCCGGAGCTGATCTCATAATCGGAACTCATCCTCATATTGTTCAGGGGATGGAAAACTATCAAAAAACGCCAATTTTGTATTCATTGGGAAATTTTATTTTTGATCAAGAATGGTCGATTGAAACAAAACAAGGGATTGTAGCTCAAACATATTTTTACAACAAGAAATTAGTTAACATTGATCTTATTCCGTATCAGATTGAAGATTATAACCAACCCAATCCAGCCACAAAAGCGCAGTCAGATCAAATATTAGAT
>CAZQGP010000081.1:0-7554 GCA_964593075.1 uncultured Candidatus Saccharibacteria bacterium | reverse complement strand
ATCTTCGCTGTAAATAAACTCAGATGAATATAGTCAGTATTATGTAAAGGATTATAATAATAAATAGATCATTGTTATATAAATAAGCATTATATTAAGTTGTTTGGAAGTAATAATAAGGAACAATATTTGTAATGTATTATATCTTCTGGATATATTTGTTATTCCAGAGTGGCCGTATATTAGATAGAATGTAGTTATGAACAAAGATATTTTTAAAGCCTATGATATTAGGGGCGTTTATCCAACTGAAATTAATGAAGAAGCAGTGGTTGATATTGCAAGAGCTTATGTAGCTTATATTAAGCCAAAGACCGTAGTTGTTGGCAGAGATGTTCGTACGAGCGGTCAAAGCTTGTTAGAAGCAGCGAGAAAAGCTCTAATTGAAGCGGGGGTGGACGTTGTTGATATAGGAACAATTACAACGGAGATGCTGTTTTTTGAAGTAGCAAATTATGGTTTCGATGGAGGAATAGCCGTTACTGCTTCTCATAATCCTGCCGAATATAACGGCTTAAAGATGGTTAAAGAAGAAGCGCGGCCCATTTCGATGGATACGGGGTTGGCTGATATTAGAGAAATAGCTGCCAAAGATAATTTTAAACTGGCAACGAAATTAGGCACAATAAAAGAAGTAGATATCATAGATGAATATATTAAAAAACTCTTAACCTTTATCGATAAAGGGTTAATTACAAAGAAAAAAATTGTGGTTAATCCAAATTTTGGGGCAGCCGGAAAGATTGTCGAGAGATTGGCTATTGAGCTAGGGCTTGAACTCGTAAAGCTAAATTTTGAAGAAAATGGGAACTTTCCGAAAGGTCGGCCCGACCCGTTACAAGAAGAGAATCGCAGAGAAACCACAGAAATAATAAAAAAAACTGGAGCAGATTTTGGGGTTGCTTGGGATGCAGACGCAGACAGATGCTTTTTCTTCGACGAAACCGGTGTCTTCGTAGATTGTTATTATGAGATTGTTCTTTTGTCTCAAATAGTGCTGGATAAATATCCAGGCGGAAAAATTATTCATGATCCTAGATTGATTCGGGCAATTCAGGATAGCGTTCAAGAAGCAGGGGGGATCCCTCTCATTAATAAAGCAGGTAATGTATTTATCAAGGAGAGAATGAAGAAAGAAGACGCAGTTTTTGGTGGAGAGACTTCTGGTCACTTCTTTTTTAAAGATTTCTATTATTGTGATAACGGGATGATACCATTTCTTCTCATACTGCAGAGACTCTGTGAAAGCGGAAAGCAAATGTCAGAACTTGTGAACCCTTTACGTCAGAAATATCCAATATCAGGGGAATTAAATTACACTGTTTCTAATGTTGAAGCAAAAATGATAGAGATAAAAGAAAAATATAGCGATGCAATGATTGGTGAAATTGATGGCATCTCTGTGAGTTATTCGGATTGGCGTTTCAATGTTAGGGCCTCAAATACAGAGCCGCTTGTTAGACTGAACATTGAAGCCAAAACAAAAGCCCTGGTCAATCAAAAAATTCAAGAATTAACAGCGTTAATAGAAGAATAAATGTTTAAAATAATAAAAAAGATTATTAAATGGGGCATAAGGTTGGTGATATTAGCTTTGATCATTATCGTTGTGATATTTGTTTATCAATTCTTGATAAATGGGATAACTGGTCAGGCCAATAAGAAATGTCAGGAAATAACGAAACAAAACGGGAGTGGGAAAGAAGTTGTTTATACGGCACTTGCTGACTGGCTTAAGACACAAAGCACGAGTATCGTAAAAGTTACGGACGCTTATTACAAAAAGGACGATAATAAAGGCGAGCAAATTATTGTTAAATATACTTTTTATGGGAATATCTATTCAGGACAAAAAATCATTAATTCGGAAATGCTTAATAAATATTGCGGTAGCAATTAGGGTTTGAAATGAGCATAACAACCCATGGCGTGATCGCGCTCGTAAGAGACACAGAAGGAAAGTTTTTGCTTATAGAGGATAAAAGAGATGGGGTAAAAGGCTTCTGGGCTCCTCCTCATGGTTGCCAAGAAGACATTGATAAAACCGAAAGCGATGCAGTTATTCGCGAAGTGAAAGAAAAGGTAGGAATTGTTGTTAAACCAATAAAGAAAATCCTTACCCAAAGGGCGGATACTACCGTCAAAACTGTAACGTTTTGGACCGTTAGTTTCGATAATGAACAAGAGATTAAGATTGATAATACAAAATTATTAAAATACGGCTGGTTCACTTTAGATGAGGCATTAAATCTAAGTCTATATCCTGGGACGAAGATATTTTTCGACAAGCTAAAACATAAAACAATTTGTTTATAAGAACCCAATATTGGTATAATAACTAGCGACAATCTTCCAATATAAGCTGATTGTAGTACACAAATAATGCCAAGGGGGGCGTAACTTGGATCTGAAATGGGAATTTACAGTTGGGCGACGAGAACTAAAAGGAGTCTTCTACATAAGTGAAGAAAAAAAACGTAGAAACGAAGGAAAAAAATATCACTGCTCAGTTTGTGAAGAAGAGATTACGGTTACGCCAGGCTATACATTTGATCATCATGGCTGGAAGTGTCCAGTAGTTAATTGTGGAGCCTATCTAATACGGCAGATGGAAGGACATGGACGAACAGACGTACTTTACATTTGCCGAGAATGCTATAGACAGTCTGAGTTCGAAGATCACCTTGCCATTGAAAGAAGGCTACGTATTCCGAGGCCATAATAAAAGAGGGTGAGTCCAACAGTGACTCACCCTCGAGTCATATATGCTTTGGCTAAACTATTACTCTTTTTTCTTGTGCAATCAGATATCTTAAAACTAGGTAAAGGGTTATGTTAGTGAATAAACTTAATATGGCCACTAACTGATCTTGATAAAAGAGAGAGAATTGATTGAAAAAAATGGTAATTAAGACTGAATACCTAAATAACTCATAGGTTCTCAGATGATTTTTTTTAATTAAAAGATAAAAAATACCAATTATCATCAAAAGGATTGAAATAAAATTAGTGATGATTAGAAAGGTATTTTCAAAAGTATTTACTTGGCCAGATATTAAACCTAACATACCCAGAAACCCAACCAAACCAGATAAACCAAAAATAAATATCAAAGTGTTTTGAAACCATTTGCGTGAAATAAAGTGAATATACTTTCTATATAAGAAATTTTTTATGCGTATAATTATATTTTCGTCTTGCTCGACGGTTTTTTGATCCTTAACTAAGGTTTTTAATACTAAAGTCAAAGGGCTTTCTTCTGTCTCTAGAAGTAAATTATTGAGATTTTTTATGTCAGCGTTGGTGAATCCTGAGATATAGCCTTGCTGGACAATCTCAATGGCGTTAATCGTTTTTTCTTTGTTACTTCTGGGTATTTTTTCTATTAACTTACTTGCTAAATATATTGTAATAAATATTCCATAAATCATGGCGAAGGTTGGCTTAAAAAAGTAATTATTGTCAGTTGTGACAAATTTACCTAATTCGTCAATGAAGAAGCCAAAGCCTATTCCACCAAGAATACTGCCCCAAACCAAGGCGCTGCGATTTAAAACAGCTAAGAATACAATTATAGTTACAAGCATGAAAAGACCACCCCATAACATGTGGGCGACGTGCAGACCAGAACTACTACCAAGTTGAGGATATCCTGTAATTTCAAGAAAGACTCTAATCCCAAGGATTGTAATAACGGAAGAGAATATAAAATTTTCTATCAGATTACTAAAATTATAATTACGGATAAGGCTAATTTTCATTGGCTTTATCATAATCCTAGACCAATAGTTTTCCTAACTCTCTCTAGAGTGTCTTTTGCGGTTGGTGCAACTTTGTCGGCTCCGGAAACTAATATATCTATAACCTCTTTATCATTTAATTCATTCATTTTTTTATTGATTGGCAAGAAAAGTTCTATAACAGTTTCAGCAATGTCTGATTTAAATTCTCCGTAATTTTTGTCGGCATATTCGTTTTCAAGCGCGGGGATGGATTTATTTGTGATAGAGGATAAAATGTTCAATAAATTTGAGATGCCTGGTTTCTTTGTGACATCAAATTTTATCTCAGAATTAGAATCAGTTACGGCTCGGGCAAACTTCTTTCTAATAACTGTAGGAGAATCAGTTATATTGATTCGGCTGCCATCGTTCGTGTCAGATTTTGACATTTTTGAAGTCGGATCGGTCAAACTCATAATACGTGCCGATTCTTTTCTAATTATTGGCTTAGGAATTACAAAAATCTTTTCTTTATAGCGGTTGTTAACTCTTTCGGCAATATCGCGACAAATTTCAACGTGTTGTTTTTGATCGTCTCCAACCGGAACCTCGTCGGTGTTGTATAAAAGGATATCTGCAGCCATAAGTACCGGGTAATCAAAAAGTCCGATTGAAACATTGCTATTTCCGACACACTTGTCTTTGAATTGGGTCATTCGATTCATTTCTCCAAAGTATGCAAAATTGTTTAATATCCAAGCTAATTCTGAATGTTCTGAACGAGACGATTGAACAAAAATCGATGATTTTGCAGGATTAATACCAGCGGCCAGATAGACTTTAGCAGTTTCGATAATTCTTTTTTGTAGATCTTTTGAATCTTTTGGTATTGTAATTGCATGTAAATCCACAATACAAAAAATGTTTTCTTTTTCATCTTGGTTCCGAACCCAATTTTGTATTGCTCCGAGATAGTTGCCAAGATGTAAATTTCCTGTCGGTTGGATGCCAGAAAATACTTTTTTATTAGTCATGTTTACTCTCCAAAAATAATTTATACTTATATATTGCCGATATCGTAAAGCTGTCTTTTATCTCGTTATTTGTTATCATATTATCTATTTTTGCGAGCGAGAAAGATTTTATCTCGGCTATCCCTTCTTCTTCTCGCATGTTTGTGTCACATGTTGTGAGCTTTTCTGCTAAAAAAACAGTGTTAAGTTCACCGCAAAGTCCGTTAAAAGGATTAAAATGACCCAAAGCGGTCCATTTATTTGCTTCTAATGACATTTCTTCAGCCAGCTCTCTTTTAGCGGCATCGATTGGCGAGTCACCATCCATCCGCCCTTTAATTACCTCCCACGAATAAGCATTGATTGGATAGCGATGAAGGTAAACAAAGCGAATTTTGTTGTCGTCATCTTTAACGATTATGGAAATTGTATCACTCGTATTTATAACAGAATATTGCCCGTCATTGCCATCGGGCTGGCGGACCGCGTCAACGTTTAGTGATATCCATTCGTTACGATAAATTGTCTTTTTTTCGATTGTTTCCCATTTGCCCATGATTGAATTTTAACATAAAAAATAAAATTATCGACAGCAAATAATATCTTGACTAAGTAATATTAGCACTCTATAATAAAGAGTGCTAAATGGGATATATTAAGTAAAAAGAAAGGAGCAAAATGAAAATCAAACCATTGTCAGACAAGGTTGTTATTAAAACTTTGGAGGCCGAACAGAAAACAGCCAGCGGGATTGTTATACCGGACACCGCCAAGGAAAAACCGGCTCAAGGAGAAGTTGTGGCAATAGGTCCCGGTAAGATAAAAGACGGCAAAAGTCTTTCCATGACTGTCAAAATAGGAGATAGGGTTTTGTATTCTAAGTATTCACCACAAGAAGTAAAGGTCAATGGAGTAGAGTATTTAATCATCAGCGAAGAAGATATCTTGGCTGTAATCGAAAAATAAGGAGAAAATTATGGCTAAACAAATATTAAGCGGAGAGGAAGCAAGAATTGCTTTAAAAAGAGGCGTTGATACATTGGCCAATACGGTTAAGGTAACTTTGGGTCCAAAAGGAAGAAACGTTGTGCTGGATAAAAAATTTGGCTCGCCGGTTATTACTAATGACGGCGTAACAATCGCCAAAGAAATCGAAATTGGCACAATCAGCGAAGACCCAAAGAAGAAAGCGCAAGCAGTAATTGAAAATGTAGGAGCGCAAGTTATCAAGGACGTTGCTTCAAAGACAAATGATGTCGCGGGGGACGGGACAACCACGGCTACAGTCATTGCGCAGGCAATGATTGAAGAGGGGATAAAAAACGTAACAGCCGGCGCTAACCCAATGGCAATTCGTCGTGGGATAGAAAAAGCGACCAATGCAGTAGTAGAAGAGTTAAAAAGAGCTAAGAAAGAAGTCAAAGATTCATCTGATATTGCAAATGTGGCGGCGATTTCAGCTGCTGACGAGGAAATTGGTCAAATGATAGCAGAAGCGATGGATACGGTCGGTAAAGACGGAGTAATTACAGTTGAAGAATCTCAAACATTAGGGATTGAAAAAGAAGTTGTAGAAGGAATGCAGTTTGATAAAGGATATATCGCTCCATATATGGTTACAGATACGACTCGGATGGAGGCTATTTATGAACACCCATTAATTCTGATAACTGACAAAAAAATTAGTGCGATTGCGGAGATACTCCCTTTACTTGAAAAAATGGCGAATGCTGGCAAGAAGGACTTGATTATCATTGCCGACGAGGTAGAAGGCGAAGCCCTCGCTACGTTGGTTGTAAACAAAATAAGAGGCATTTTTAACACTTTAGCGGTAAAGGCTCCTGGTTTTGGAGACAGACGCAAGGAAATGCTCCAAGATATCGCAATTTTGACTGGCGGTCAAGTGATAACTGACGATCTTGGCTTGAAATTAGAAGAAACTGAGATTGAAATGCTCGGAACTGCTAGAAAAGTAATCGCAGACAAGGATAATACCACAATAGTCGAAGGGGCAGGAAAAAAATCAGAAGTCGAAAACCGAATCAAGGAAATTAGGACTGAGATTGAAAAAGCCACTTCTGATTGGGATAAAGAAAAATTACAAGAGAGGCTAGCTAAACTTGCTGGGGGAGTAGCTGTACTTAAAATTGGGGCCGCAACAGAAGTAGAACAAAAAGAAAAGCAACACAGAGTCGAAGACGCTTTAGCTGCCACTCGAGCGGCTGTCGAAGAAGGAATAGTGCCGGGGGGCGGAGTTGCTTTAATCAGGGCAGGAAAAGTTCTATCAGAACTTAAATTAGACAAGGAAGAACAGGTTGGAGTCGAAATAGTTGAAAAATCGTTAGAAGCACCACTAAAGCAAATCGCTGCTAATGCAGGTGAAAAAGCAGATGTTGTTATCGATCAGATTCGAAAAGAAAACAGCGCATCATATGGATATGATTTTGCCAAAGGGGAATATAAAGATATGCTAAAGGCAGGGATTATAGATCCGGCCAAAGTAACCAGAAGTGCTTTGCAAAATGCTGCTTCAGCCGCTGCCATGTTGCTAACTACCGAAGCTGTAGTTGCTGACATTCCTGAAAAAGAAGAACCCGCTATGCCAGGAGGGATGCCAGGAGGAATGGGATATTAGATGATATAACTTAATTGTTTTAAGGAATGGGAGCTCCAATTTTGGGGCTCCTTTCGCATTGATTGAGATTAAAAAATGTGATATATTGTGCCTCGTGTGTTAGCAAGTACCTACAAAATTGGATGAAAGGATAAACATGAGGGCTAGTCCTGACGAACTCCCTAAAATAAATGTATCTCAAGAA
>CAZQGP010000080.1:0-5514 GCA_964593075.1 uncultured Candidatus Saccharibacteria bacterium | reverse complement strand
TTACCCTATCGCAAAATGTTATGCATTATATGGGGGCAATACGCGAGAATATATCGACGGTATTGAGGTTATCCCTTTTCAAGAAGCCTTGTTTTCTTTGCCACACCTACTTTAATCAATCTTAATAATTACATTGGTTTTCGTTTCTGAAAGCCCTGTTTTTATTTGGTCAATCCAAGCCAGAAGGTGTTCGAAACAAAGTGCATCAAGGTCGCCAAATAGCGCAGACTTAATAGGCTGACTTTATGTCAGCTTATTTATATTAATGACGCAAAATGACTAATCTGCTAAGCAATTTTTGTGTTAAAATTTAGGCATGAGTATTGATAGAAAATTAATCCTAAACATATTAAGCGAATTGCTTCAATCGGTTGTTTATGTGAATGCGTTATGGCTCGAAGGCGCTGACAGTCTGAATAAAGTTGATGAATTTTCGGACATTGACCTTTGGATTGACGTTAATGATGGGTTTGAAGATAAATCTATCAAATTTGTAAGACAAGAACTCTTAAAGATAGGGCCTCTCGATTTTGAATTTGAAACAAAACATCCACACCCCAAAATTAGACAAATATTCTTTCATCTAAAAGATACTCCTAAATATATGATTATTGATATGTGTTTACAGTCTCATAGTCGAGACTTTTGGTTTACAAAAGAAATGGAAGGTGAAGAGGCTGTAGTTCTTTTTGATAAAAAGAATGTAATTAGATTTTTACCTCTTAACAAAGCTGAATTCAATAAAAAGCTTGAACAAAGAAAAGAATATCTCTTAAAGAAATACCAAATTATGAAAATTGATGTAGAAAAAGAATTAGAACGTAACGATTATCTTGGGGCACTTAATTTTTATTTACCTCTCACGAGAGTATTTATTGATTTATTAAGAATAGAGCATAGCCCTACAAAACATGAATTTGGCCTGAAGCATTCCAAAAGAGACTTTCCAGAAAATGTACAAAAGACTCTGATAAATGTTTTGTCTTTTAACACAGTTAGTGATTTAAAAGAAAATCTTAAATTAATGGATTTAAATATATAGTTTGGCTTCTGTGCTAGTCGCTTTTTTTTGGAACAGTGGTCCCCCCTCTTTTATAGTGTTCCAACTGTTCCAGTCTCACATTATTGTAATGATCTTTAGATGGGGGTAAGGAAGAGGGATGGGGGTACACGACCGTGGTTGCTCGCCAATACGGACAAAACTAAAAACATACAAAAAGTACCTTTAGAAAGGTGCTTTTAGGTGTTCGAAATATTACATTGTTTTTGAATGATTTATACCTAACCCTTTGCGGACTCGAACAAAACATACACATTTAGCTACTTTCTGCAATAAAGAAGCAGAAACATAAAGAAAACGTTGACTTATTGGTATTACCTGCTAAAATTTATTCAGGAATAATTAATATTATAAGGAGTGAATATGTTGCTCAGCTTCAAGGTCAAAAACTTTCGATCGATAAAAGATGAGATTGCACTAAATATGCAAGCGACTGCCGGGAACGAACTGAAGAGGGAAGCAACTTTTGAAAATGGGAATATCGCTCTTTTAAGGGCAGCGGCAATTTATGGGCCAAATGCTTCAGGTAAAAGCAACCTACTTAAGGCTATGATGGTTTTTAAGACCATGGTCTTAGAGTCTCTGTTAAGAAGCAATTTGCCCGTTGATCTACCCTATGAGTTTTTCAAGTTAAGCACTTCAACTCAGAATAAGCCTACGTGTTTTGAAATTTCTTTTGTACTTGAAGAAAAGGTTTTTACTTATGGTTTTGAATTTAACAAAGTAAGGATCCAAGCAGAATGGCTAAAAAAGGGGAATGTAACCCTTTTCAAAAGAGATGGGCAGAATATTAAACCCAGTAGATCATTTAAGGATTCTTCTGAATCACTTCGGAAACAAACAACCGAAAAAGTTTTATTCCTCTCGGTTCTTAGTAGCTACAACAGGGATCTTTCAAAAAAAATCGTCGAAATTATCAGTAAAATTCAGGTAATTCTTGAAATTGGCACTACCCTAGATTATACATTTGGGGAATTCCTGAAGAATCCGGCAATTGCTGCCGAGATAAAAAAGTTTAACATCGAAATTAATCCAGGTGTTATGGATATAAAAGCGACTGAGACCCTAACAACTCCGGCAAAGTTGAATATGCCGGATATCATAAAACCCTCCTTTCTTAAAGAGGACTCTCCTATAGCCCAGCGAAGCATGAAATTCTTTCGTAAAATTTATGGTACCCAAAACAAAGAAGTTGGGATACAGGACATGGATTTTATGTTTGAAGAGTCAGTCGGAACCAGAAATGCATTTGCTATGTCCGGACCAATTATAGACTCTTTGGAGAAAGGCAATATTCTCTTCATTGACGAACTTAATGCGAGCTTACATCCTATACTTTGCCAGTATCTTATAACGATATTTAACTCAAAAAAAAGCAATCCCCATAATGCTCAGTTGGTCTTTACAACGCATGATATAACTCTTTTGGACGAACAATTATTGAGAAGAGACCAAATTTACTTTACCGACAAAGACAAGTTTGGGGCTACAGAGCTTTTCTCTTTGGCAGACATTAGCGAAAGAAAAGGGGTAAGCTTTGCGAAAAGGTATCTTGAGGGACGATATCGGGCAATCCCATATATTAGAGAATTCGAGGAAATAAAGTTTTCAAGAGATTGGATTGAAAACGATGAATAAGTATCGAGGAAGAAGCCATAGAGTTACACATCCAAAACTTTTTGTGTTCTCACACACCCAGAAAGCTGAAATCGAGTACTTCCAGGAATTTAAGCTATATTTACAATCCAGTCAGCTGGTTCCACATCGGAAAATTCAAAGAAGGCCACAACAACTGATTGAAAAAGTGATCGATTGGAAAAAGAAGGAGGGCATCTGTGAAGATGATAGAGATCAGGTCTGGTGTGTCTTTGATGTCGATGAATTTTATAAGCTTGATTCTGCTGGTTTCCTTAAGGGAATAAATAGTGCACATAAACATGGAATAAAAATAGCCTATGCGAATGAATGTTTCGAACTATGGATTCTATTACATCTAAAGAAGATTACAGTACCACCCAACAAAAGGTCTGATTATGAAACAGAGATAGGAAAGGCCTTCAAAAAAGCTGGTTTAGGGACGTTTCAAAAGAATCAAAAATGCTTTGATGAAATATTGAAGTATCAGCAGGATGCGATCAAGAATGCCAAAGAGCTTATTGGTCTTAAAAGTTACGACGAAATTAATTGGCAAATAGCTCTTTCGCCAAAAGGAAACCCTTCCACCTCAATTCATCTTCTCATCGAAGAGATATTCAGAATACACGGCTTATAGTATTGGCAAACCATGTTAATTTTTTTCATATGCCCTCCTAATGTAATCAATCCAATCTAAAAGGTGTTCGAAACAAAGTGCATCAAGGTCGCCAAATAGCACAGACTTAATAAGCTGACTTTATGTCAGCTTATTTATATTAATGACGCAAAATGACTAATTTGCTAAGCACTTTTTGTGGTAACATTTAGAGATGGAAAAGATAGAAATAGATTATTTAGCTAATAACCAGCAGTTTCTAGAAGAAATTGCGAGCTATTGGTGCAAAGAATGGTCAAATACGTGGGATGAAAAAGCTATCGCGAAAAAAGTAGAGAAACTAAAAAAGAAAGCACAGATTGGAAAATTACCGTTCCTTTTTGTAGCAAAAAAAGAAGAAAAACTTGTTGGTACGGGTGGATTGTTTATTGATGATCTTGATGGGAGAGAGGAACTTTCCCCGTGGCTCGGAGGGGTCTATATAGTCGAGAAATATCGAAACCAAGGTGTCGCATCTACAATGATTCAAAAATTAATAAATGAAGCTAAAAGATTAGGATTTAGAAAAGTTTACTTATACACTGAGAACGCATCAGGGTTATATGAAAAACTTGAATGGAAATTTATGGAAGATACTCTTAGTCCTCGAGGTGTACCCAGTAAGATATTTTACAAAGAAATATAATTTGGCTCCTGCGCTACGCGCTTCGCCAAATAGGAAATACTTAATAAGCTGACTATTCGTCAGCTTATTATATTAATGACGCAAATTAGCTAATCTGCTAAGTACTTTTTTGTTATACTATGACTAAGATGATAATTACTACAGTGCAATGGAATATAGGAGGCGGTCTGATTCGCGACAAAAATAGCGACAAGGCTGTTGACCAATCATACGATACGGATGGATTAAAATATATCGTTAACAAACTAAGAGAAATTAACTCCGATATTATTACTTTTCAAGAAATACATGAGGGAGATTTTAGCCAAACGAAAGAGGTTTCCGAAGCACTGGAGATGTCTTATTTTGTTATTAATCCGTATGACAATTCTCATCTGAATAAACAAGCAAGGCTATCTCAAAGCATTATTAGTAAATACCCACTGTCAAATCACAAGTACCAAATGTTTACTAACCCTGGTTTCAAGGTTACCATAAATGGTAAACAATATCCTTGTCATGACAAAGGGATTACGAGTGTAGATGCAAAAATAAACGGTGATATTCTTCGCTTAGAAACGCTTCATCTTATCCCTTTTGGCAGAACAGAAATAGACCCCCTTAGCAAAAAAGCTTTTCAATATAGAGAAGATATAAGTTCAAAAATCGCGACAGATTCCAAAAGATTTTTATTACAGGGAGACTTTAATTTTGATAACGACAGCTTGAAGGCTTTTATCCCGATGGTTTTCTCAGAAGGGACAAAAGAGATTCTACAAAAATTGCCGACAAGAGCGACTGGTAAGCGCTATGACCATGTTGTTTATCGAGGAATGGAATTAGTTGAAACAAGGGTGTGGGAGGACGCTCTAACTGACCACTACCCAATTGTTTCCACGTTTCTTGTTTGAGGGTAAAGTCGATGGCTCCAGCGCTACTCGCTTCGCCAAATGGAATAAGCTTAATAAGCTGACTTCGGTCAGCTTATTTATATTAATGACGCATTTCAGCTAAACTCTTAAGAGTTTTTTGTGGTAAAATTATTTAAAGAATTTCAATTAATATTTGCTAAATTTGAATATTTATGGAAAAACAACCACACATTATCTTTTGTTTGAACAAAGAGCTTGATAAGGAGATGGTCAAGGAGTTTTTGGCATATCCCGAAAAGGCAGGGATGGATTTTTCCGCTGAGATATTGGAGATTCATCCGAAGCTAAAAGAATATTATGGGCTTAAGCCAAAAGAACAAAAGACGCTAATTAATGACTATACAGATTTTTATTATTTAAAACACACAGAAGATTTAGAAAAATCAAAAAAAATTTTTCAAAAAAAATGGGATAAAGTTGAAAATAATTTCTACATAGAAACCGGTAGGGTTTTTAATAATTTATCGTGGCCAAAAGGAAAGTATCGGGGATTTATTTCCATCATTACCGCTGGGCCTAGATTTTTAGAAACTAAAGAGTTCCAAAGCTTTTATGGCTGGGAAGAAAATATTATAGGTCCTGTCTCTTATACACATCTGACGCTGCC
>CAZQGP010000079.1:0-2716 GCA_964593075.1 uncultured Candidatus Saccharibacteria bacterium | reverse complement strand
AAACCCACAAAACCCCAAATTAGCCCAAAGGTTCCAACTGGTAGCAGCCGGTGGGTTTGAACTGGTTAACGCCTATACTGAGCTTAACGACCCCTTTGAACAGGAGAGGCTCTTCAAGGAGCAGGCCAAAATGCGCAAATCAGGCTTTGACGAGGGTCATATGGTTGATAGTAACTATATCGAGGCTCTTTCCTTTGGAATGCCGCCAACCGCCGGTTGGGGTATGGGTATCGAGCGTTTTGTAATGATTCTGACCGACCAGTATTCCATTAAAGAAGTTATTCCTTTCCCGACCCTCAAGCCTCAGAAATAATGGATATTTTCAGATTTAAGATATTTGAGAAATATCCGGAACTTGTTCACGGCGTTTCAACCGCTGAAATCGGCGATATGTCATTTCTTCATGGTGAGCCGAATATCGTCAAAGAATCCCGCAAGAAGTTTTTTGATATTTTAGGCATAACACCTGAAAAAATTACCGGCTTATCATTGATGCACGGGACCAAGATTTTTGATATCGAGAGAAGTGAAGGCAATGTTATGGAACCGATTGATAAAGATGCAGATATTTTATTTACCGATAAGCCCGAAACTTACCTGTTTTTTATTATTGCCGACTGTCTTGGGATTTTCATTTATGACCCTGTTAAAAAGGTTGTTTCTATCACTCATGCCGGTTGGCGCGGTGTCAACAAAGAGGCCCCCAAGGTTACAATTCAGCACTACATAGAGAAATACGGCTCAGACCCAAATGACTTGATAGTCGGATTTTCGCCCGCTATTCAGAAAGAAAGTATGAATTTTCTGCATACCAACGACCTGACAAACGATGCATGGCCTAAATATATCAAGGAAAACGGCGATAACACCAAACAAATTGACTGGATAAAATTTGCTTATGACCAAATTGTCGGTGAGGGCGTTTTGCCCGAAAATATCGAGATTTCTGATATAAACACCAGAACTGATAAAAATTTCTTTTCCCACCGCGAAAGTGTCGAAGATCATCTTCCCGAACGACGCTTTGGCTGCCTGATCGGCTACAAAAACTAATATTCTTCGAGCACAAGCGAGAAGTTCTACAAAAGTCATTGCGAGCGACCAAAGGGAGCGCGGCAATCTTTGAAAAAAGAGATTGCTTCGTCATCCTCCAGTTGGTGGACTCCTCGCAATGACGGGCGAGAAAGGGATTGACTTTTTAATCAATTTCAGGTACAGTTGCCAAAGTTTGTATCCTTTACATCGAGGTGTAATATGCGTTCTTTATTTGGTAATGACCTGTTTGAAGGTTGCCAGCTCATCGGTTTGTATACCCGTGAGTATTTGCTACGACCGTTTTCACTTGAACTGACCGGGATTTGTGACTACACAGCCCAGTGGCGAATGTTAGTACACGAGAATAACATCGTAGATATAACATCGCCAGAGCCATACCTTTTCAGCTTTTGCTTTTCATCTCTTGATGGACATATCGAGGTTATGGCTACGCAGAACGACGTTATAAGGCGTACTGTCATGATCGACGTCTATCAAAATGAGTTGAAGTATCATGAAGAAAGGACTCAACTCAGTCCTGATAAGCCTGATGACGGTGTGGTTGAATATACCACCTACTACCTAAACGATAGTGAATCACAAGTGGTATATGGGTGGAAGAAGCGGGTTTCAACCACCGATATCAATACACTCCTAAACGGGGTGAGAAATGCCAACCGTCGGTTACTTGAGGCACAGACGACGAGGCCTACTCCATCTGAAGAAAAACGGCTCGTTGACAAACTCAACGAAAGGATCCAAAAGATCCCTGCGCCGGATAGACTGCTTATGGGTTTGGGATATCCCGTAACTGGCCCTATTACGGTCCCGCAATGTGAGAATATCAATCCTGACGATATCATAGAGCCTATCAGTCTTAGGGGCGAGGCTAGTATCAAATTCCAAATGGGACTGGATACTGAGCCTGATTTAGTCGATCGTGATATCGAGATTAATTTCCAGAAGTCATTCGCTCAAGATTGGGAAGAAAAGATGCTTGATATCTTTGACCAGCTTCTCGGAAAGCGGCATAACCTCGATCCCGATAAGAACTACCATGAAGAGGTTTATACCGATATGGTTCTGACTCCTGGTATTCTGATCGATGCTAGGAAACGACTCTTAAACCTCACCGAATACCAACGGATGATGATGGTTTTGATAGAGAAATTCAATAACCTTGCCCCAACTCTTGAAGTGGACAAGGAGATGATAATACATTCCGTGTAAGACAACCATGGCGGCCCAATCGGGCCGCCTTTTTGCTACTCAATTAATTTCGGTTTTTCAGGTTCTGAGAGAGCGTTTTCGTTATCAATTTGATCTACAACACGAGTCAATTGTCTTGTTCGAGTAGATGAAACATCTTGAAATTGCTTGGCGGCGGCTTCAATCTTCAGGCCGACTTTGTCAAACTCATCATTAAACTTGACGAACTCTTGTCTGAATTTTTGAATCAAACCGACAATGTTGTGAATATTCCCTTGGAGTTTAAAGTTAGAATGCGCTTGTTTAATCAATCGCAGCGTTGCGGTAAAGCTAAACGGTCCGGCTAATATCACTTTTTTGCTAATTGCTTCCTCCCAGACTTCGGGCATTTTTTCGTAAATAAAACTAAATATCATCTCATTTGGCACAAACAGCATCGCAAAATCAACCGTGTTTTCCTCAGGATTTATAT
>CAZQGP010000078.1:0-2728 GCA_964593075.1 uncultured Candidatus Saccharibacteria bacterium | reverse complement strand
TTCCTCATCGCTAACACGGCCGGTAAACTCTATTGTATGTCCAGCCATGGCCTTGAGCTCGTCTAATCTGGTTCCACCTCCGACGACTTTGAGTTTTAACTTGAGCTCGTTAGCTGCTGTAATTGCCAAATCAGACCTTTTATAGGGTTCGTTACGTACGACAACCAGCCAGTAATCACCTCTATCTTTACTTATATTAAACCTGTCGCCATCTACCGGCGGGGTTAGAACATAATCAACCTTACGATTATAGTATTTCATGGTTCGGTTTTTGATATTTTCGGAGTTGGCGATAATAATATCGGGTCTTTTGGATGCCTTAAGGTCCCATTTTTGTAGAAATTTGATTGTAGCGGGTAATAATGGCCTTACAGGAGCAGGAATTGGGGCGTCTTTGAGATAACTATCTTTGTCGCTCCATAGATAACGTGTAGGAGTATGAAGATAGCAGATGTGCTTTGTCGGTTTCTTGGTGACACAACCTTTGGCGTAAGCTGAGCTGTCAGATATTACTAAGTCATAATCTTTAAGATCAAATGATTCTATGGCTTTGGGCATAAGCGGTAGATACCATTTGTATTTCTTGGGCATACCGGGCATTTTTTGAAGAAAACTTGGAATAATTTTAACACCTGGGAAAAATTCGTCGGTTATTTTCTTTTCATAAGATATGGTAAAAATCGGAGCATCTGGATACATTTCGGAGAAAGCCTGCAAGACTCTTTCTCCGCCGCCAAAAGTATTTAGAAAATCGTGAACTAAGGCAACTTTCATTTAGGCAGACATTTTCTTGAGCAAATAGGTAAATGTGCCGAGAATTATTCTTATGTCAAAGATTAGAGACCAGTTCTCAATATAATAAATGTCATATTTAACACGTTCGCTGATTGAGGTATCGCCTCTTAAACCATTGATCTGTGCCCAGCCGGTTAAACCAGATTTAACATTGTGTCTTCGTAGATAGTCAGGGATTTCACATGAAAATTGTTTAACGTATTTAGGCTGTTCCGGTCTTGGGCCAACAAGGCTCATAATACCCATTAAAACATCCCAGAGCTGAGGTAACTCATCAAGGTTAGAGCTTCTTAAAAATCGTCCAACTGGGGTAATACGAGGGTCTTTTTTCTCGTCGGTTGACCAATCAAGACCAAATTTTTTATTACTATCAATATACATACTTCGGAATTTATGAACATAAAACGCATTACCGTCTTGGCCAATACGTTCTTGTTTGAATATTGCTCCACCTTTTGAGTTTAAAATGACTACCAAATATATGATTAGAAATACCGGCGATAGAATAATAAGGGTTGGGACAACTATCAATACATCCATAAGTCTCTTGAAAATCTTACCCCAGCCCTCAAGAGGGGTTCTTGTAAAGAACATAATGGGTTGTCTTCCAATTGTTGCAGTTTCGACTCTGGAACTTCGTAGTGTCAAAAGACCCGGCACCAGACCAAAGGTTATATAATGTGTTTCTGCCCAATCGAGTATTTGTAAAATTGTGTTGTCGTCATAGTTGGTATCAGATAGCAATATCTCATCAATTCGATGCTTCTTACGTATCTCGTTTAATTTAGCTATAGGATCGTTTTCGATGACGGCGACAACTTCGCGCTCGTTTTCTTTTCTTTCAAGTTGTTTTATAAATTCTGTGTTATTTTTAGTAATTAGGACGGTTCTAATATTGTTTCTTCCTTTGCCTAAAGATAATTTACGATAAATTGAAAGTAACAAGCGACCACTGGTTATAAATATAAAAGTTAGTAATACTCCGTAAAGAATCACTAATCTAGGAAAAGCTTGGGCCTCGGGGGTTCGCAAGAGATATAAGAAGATAATTAATACTCCCCACGAGGAAAGTAGGCCTGTAATAACTTTACCTAAGGCATCAAAGCCGAGTGGCAAATTGCGAAGTCGATAAAGTCCTTGGGTGGCAAATAATAGTATCCAAAGTGGTAGAAATGAAAGAACTAGCCTCATATATTCGTGGAATGGCCAGTAGAATAGATAATCGCCACCATTTGCCCGAATATAATAGGCTACGACTAATCCGCCAACAATCGCAAGACAGTCGATAATTAGGGCAAAGAGCCCAAAATTAAGCATAAATTTTTTCATAATCTAGTCATATATTGTACCGTTTTTGGACCTTTTTTACCAGAAAACCCGCTATTTTTGTCGGGTCATTCTGGCTAATACGAACCTTTATTAACCAGAAAACTCGCTCATACGAAGCGAGTTATTCTGGCGTTTGTTCAAACGAAACTAACCTTTTTTTAACATTGGGAGACCTGTTCTTGGGTTTTCCATTACTACGTAACCTGAAGGAACCTCATCAAGAGAGCCATCTCGGACGTCCTGCGCGAAGAAATAGATTGTCTGCTGTCTGCCTCCGCGTAGAGTGACGTCTTTGTGGTGAAGGTAATAGGTCTTACCTGATTTCTTTGATACGTGACTATATGCCATGTTGTTCACCTCCTCTCTTAATTTTTTATATTTCAATAATTAACACTACTATATATATTCATATGTAACCTGATGCTATCTGTCAAGGGGGTAGTGACTTTATAAGGTTCGAAATACCTGTTAAAATGTTCTCGATGTTCAAATTGGATACCAGAATGAAACCTGCAGGTGACCAGCCGCAGGCTATCGAAAAACTTACAGAAGGACTAAATAATGGGTTAAAACACCAAGTACTTCTTGGTGTAACCGGTTCGGG
>CAZQGP010000077.1:0-7619 GCA_964593075.1 uncultured Candidatus Saccharibacteria bacterium | reverse complement strand
CTGTAGATATGTCCATAATCTTTTGGAAGCGATTATTGTTTTGCAGACGACTGACGCTCAAATATGACTTGACACATCTTTTTGTGATTGATATTTGACTTCGCCAACAAGATAATTCGATACAATTTAGGGTGAATTCCTTCACGGAGATTTACCCATGAGCCTTGGCATCCCCCCGTCAAGGCTTTTATTTTGTTATAGATAACATTCTTGAATGATTATGCCTCAAACTATTTTGGGGAACTAAAGATGAATTGTAATTGTCGTTGAAACTAAATTTCATTTGGAATTCAGGAGGTATCCAATAATGGGATACAAGAAAGGAAAACCTTATCCTGGCGAAGCATCGATGAGAGCATTAACTATGGGTGATCGTCAAGTAACAGGATTAGGCAATTTAATGATTTCATCAACGTCTAGAGGTGGGATTATATTTTGGCGACTAGGGACGAATGGCAGAATTCTCAAAACCAGTGTGAGTTGGGAAACACGAAGGGCTCTGAAAAGTTATTGGGATTAAAATGAATCCATACTCATTTTGAAAAACATATTAGCAGCTTATTTTATCAATTATTCTACCTGCCATATTTTCTATATAAAACTGGATTACTGGTCACTATAATAATTTAGACCTACTGTGTAATCATCTCAACACAAAGATAAACTATGACGGTATATTTACAGATTTTTTAAGTACTGGTGAGTATTTCCACGTAATAACCTTGCGAGCGTCTAGGATTAACGTCTCTCCTGTTTGTGGATTACGGCCCCTTCGGGCATTTTTTTGTTTAACGGACCATTTCCCAAAACCTGAAATCATGACATCTTCCCCCTGGATGAAGGAAGTTTTTATTATATCGAGGAGTTTCTCCACAATCTCGGCGGACTCTCCTTTACTGAAACCGCAATCATCCGCAATTTTTTGTACGATATCGGCTTTCGTTAACGTCATATACACCATCCAATTACTTAAAAAGAAGGAATGATCGTAAAATACATTAAAACGCCATGAACATAAAGACTCATGACACGGTTACAGTAATTACAATGACAGTAATCTGTACGACCGGAATAGTTTTCCTCATGTTTCTCTTTAAATTGACAAACCACGTTTTTGTAGTTGACCTAGTTACTGGTTGCAGTTATTAGTTTCTGAAAATTAGGTTAACGGTACCGATAGCCGTTATCCTATATCAATATGGATGCTCTCTTTTCATGGGAGGAACCTGAAGAGAGGGTGTCCAATAAAAATACCACTTCCAATCGACCGATATCCCCAATTATTCAATTTATCAACAGATATCGCGATAAACCGACCTAGAATCAAAAATGGGACGGTTTATCTTTTACCTATAAAACTTCCTATGTTGTTTAGGATAATGTCGCGGAGAATTGATTACAGCGGTTCAAGTTGTCAGGTGGTGGTAGTTTTTAACAGTAGATGCAATAGTCTCTCGACTAGTTCTGAATTTGCTTGACTTTTCCTCCCAATCATGGATAAGAACCCCCCACAGGACTGGGTATCTTTCCCAGGAAAGGGGTGTATCATGGCGCACGTCATTGCCTTTGCTAACCAGAAGGGGGGCGTCGGTAAAACCTCATCAGTTATATCTCTTTCTCATGCACTAGCCATGCGTGATAAAAAGGTTTTGGTTATAGATTTAGACCCTCAAGGGAATTCATCCAGAATTTTAGGTAAAAATCTTCCTTCAGAACAACCCCGTAGCGTTATCGATTTGTTCACCAAGAAGACTGCTATTCTTTCCAACACCTATGTTGATAGCCAGATTAAAGGGGTAAAACTTATCCCATCTTACCTTAAACTATTTGAAATTGAACGTACACTGAAGGAAATAGAAAGGCTTTCAACCTTACGCACAAAGATTGATAACTCAGCATTGGAAGAATTTGACTTTGTTTTGGTTGATACGCCACCCAATTTGGGAACGTTTTTATTAAATGCCCTGATAATATCTGATTATGTCATTATTCCCATCGACGCGGAGTCCATATTTGCAGTTGAAGGTCTTGACGGTCTCTTGGAAACTATTTCAGATGTTAAGGCAACGTTAAATCCCAAGTTAAAGCTTTTAAAAGTCCTCTTAACAATGGTTGATGGACGAACAAATACTAGTCGCATCATCAAGGAACAGGTTCAACGTGCATTTGATGTAGACCAAGTATTCAAAACAACAATTACAAAAAATACCTCCGTAAATAAAGCACATCTTCAAGGCGTTACCATCTTCCAGGATGATCGTAAGGCTCTCGCTGCCAAAGATTATATGCAAGTTGCCCAGGAGCTATTGGAATGTCTGACTTCCTCCAAAACCTCCTAAATAAGGCAAAGAAAAAAGCTGATGATTTAGAAAAAGGTCATGGACCTGATTCAAAGAAAAAATCACACAGACCCGATACACCAACTGTATCTGATACATCAAATGGATCAGATACAGTTGGTGTATCTGATACTGAAAGTGCATCTGATACATCACATGTATCGGATGTTAACCTACACCAAACATCCAACTCAATATTAACTACCTATGCCACCCTCCAGTCTCAAATTAACGAACGTTTGCCACATATGACCCCTTCAGAGCTAAGGTTATACGTATATCTAGTAAATAATTCCGATGATGGAATAATTCGTTATAACCAGAGGGATGTCATGAAATCAGTAGGGTTAGGTTCCCATACAACGGTTGTGAAAGCTCTCTCTTCTTTACAGAAAAAAAACCTCATCAAATGGATTTCTAAATCGAACAAAAAGAGTGAGCAAAGTAAATTGAAAGTGATTCTCCCCCTCAATCTATTATCCATAGAATGACCATCCAACTGATACTGTGACTGTATCAGATACAGTTAACGTATCTGGTCCATCTAGTGTATCTGATACACTCCATATACCTGATACAAAGGGTGTATCTGATACGATAAGTGTATCTAAAGGACCAATTTTTCTACGGTTTTACCTTTTTTAGAACTTGACATAAGTTTAGAACCTGATATTCATCCGCAGCACATCCTCTAGGAAACCATCTAAGGGGATTGGAGATATCGTCACCACCTAATTAAATATGTCATCAAGTTTTTGAATGAACTTATGGAGGAGACTTCAGAAGTAAAGATTAACGGCTAAGTTCGCCATCAACACTTTCGATAGATTATCTACCCCCAGAACGCTTAAAACCGCTCTCTAGTTTGGCGACCTGAAGCGGTTTTAAATCGGTTACGGGGAAATACCCGAAGTATGTTCTGGGTGTAACCCTATAACTTTGCGTTTTCTGGGTCAAGTAATTTTTAAGGAGCCCAGAAATATGCAATCATCAGAATTTAATCCTTTCGATTTACAAAATAAAACAATAGATCGCAGCGATATTAGCCTGGGGGCAAAAGTTGTAATGATTCGTATTCGTAATTCCGCAGGTAGAAAAGGAAAAACGCAACTTCGAGTATCTAAAATATGTGAGTGGTTAGGTATTAATAAGAAGCAGAAGAGAATGGTCCAGTATTACATCTCAGAACTGATAGCTGTTGGCCTCATCAAGCGGGAGCCAGTAAAGGGACATGCTAATTATTGGATCGTCACCGATGTCTACGGAAAATTCCAGACACATGCAAATGATTGCACAACAGTTAAAGAGTCTTTTCAGACTAAAACTAACGTCTGTAAGAACGTCATTTTTTCGGGTAATAAACCACCAACAAGTCTTCCCCTGGTGAATGAGATTTTAGAAATAACAGGTGATAAAAAATCGACTCGTTATTGGATCGGAGTTGTGCGGAAGTTGCCAGAGGATGAAATCAGACAATATTTATCCCACCTGAAGATAGCTATGACTGAGAAGATCATCCGTCACCCCGGAGCATATCTAAATAGTTTAGTATTAGCTAACCATCCGGAAATGAAGAGGCCCACCAATACACAACCCTTACCATATCAAGAGCGATATGTTGAACCAGAGGAACCGGAAGTAACACCTGCATCAGAGGAGGTGGCAATGGCTGCAATTGCAGAGATCAAGGCTAAATTATATCGAAAAGTAGGTTGATATGAATCATAGTAACGGTATAAATTGGCATTTCAGATTTGGAGGATTTGATTATGCTCAAGAAAGATAATAATGCTCGTTTTCATTCGAAATATGGTAATTTAAACGGCTCTTTCTATACCATGGACTACTGGAATTTTAAGTCTGGCAATCTTAGTCTTCGAAATATATCGGTCCAAGAATATGAATCCATAATGCGAACCCAGAAGGAAACGCCAACAGTTATAACGAAATATATTTCCAAAGTTTGGTGGATATTTCAGGATGAAATTTATTGGGAGAATGATACCCTAGATGCTGAAGCTGTTAAGACTCTGATTGTTGCAACACGGATTCGAAAGAAACAAAAAATTGAAAGAGATATTGAAAAAGCCAAAGCGACTATTGATCAAGTCGCCCGGCTAAAAAGTGACGACCGACAACCAATTCCTGACGATGTTAAAATGTTCGTCTGGCAACGTGATAAAGGTCGTTGTGTCAAGTGTGGTTCAAATCAAAACCTTGAGTATGACCATATAATCCCAGTATCCATGGGAGGCAGCAATACGGCCCGAAACCTGCAAATACTTTGCGAATTTTGCAATAGGTCTAAAGGTGGTAATATAATCTAACCCTATAGAAGATCCATACCACTAGCCCAGAAACCCCTTGCCATCCTCGGAGGTCATGTGTTAGGTTTGTGGGCGGAGAGTAAACACCGTGGTAGCATTTCCCCCCCGCTATCTCGCTGTATGCTCTCTTTTTTTGGAAGTCATCGGCCTGGGAGATCCCGGTGAGTTCATCCTAAAAATTATTCTTCAACTCACACATAGGTTTCAAATTTATAGATGTATTTTTACTTGACCATATAGGTAGTTACTATTTATACTGTATAAACAGCCATCGCTACAGATGGCATATTATTAATAATAAAGGAGGTTTCAGTATGAGAAGCCATTACATTTTAGCACATCTCGTAATTGGGAAGGCTAACCTTTGGCTGAGTGAAACCCAGCGAGGCAACAAGAGGACGCTGGAAATTTCCGGAACTAACAACTCCGGAAGAAAGATTTTTATCGTAGTCAATTTAGACTAATTTAACTGGCTTGTCCGCGGCGACTAACTTCCCGGACATACCTCAATAAACCTTACTCCTGTAAAACAGATGAAATGATTCAACAAAAAATAAGGGATTATGAAAGTCGGTTAAAATTAGTATTAAAACCTGACAATAAGTGACGATATTTTAAAACTACTACTCAACGGTCAATTTAGGTTTATCATACCTGATCCACAGGACCGTATCAATTAACCGGCTGACCGGTATATTCAATTCCTTTGCTTCTTTCTGAAATAATAACCAAAGGTTCTTATCAATCGAAATAGTTTTTTTAACATATTTCCGATTCATCCTACGACCCTTCGAACCTCCGATTATTGTAGTGGGCTCTGGCACGAGTTCGTTCTGCTCGTAATGCTTTGGCATGGAAAGCTCGGAAAGTCTCTTAGAGAGAGCCTCATCTATCATTTTAGCGGTATCTTCACGAGTCATATAATCTAGAATCGAGGTCGGTAAATCTACATTTTGAGCATTATCTGATGACTGTAATGCTTTTAGGTCAGGGTCATTAATCAATATCTCACGAATCTTGTGTTTATTCCTGCTAAAATAGGTGGAAATTTCGTTTGTATCTTGGAACTTCTTGCATCCTGCTGGGTAGTTATCAAGGCAATAATTCCAAAACGGTGGTATTTTTGCTGAACCGCCGAAAACCCACTCGACCGAAAAGTCATCGGGTTTTTTAAGGATGGTCGTTTTTATTGCCGCTGCTACTTCTGTATATTTTGCCATCGTATACCCCTTGTAATGTTCGTTATGCGCTGATTAGCTGAAATACTCCTAATTCAGACTCCATGTAGGATTATCATAATAATCGTTATGCTGGTAATGTTTATTATAAGGGGAGAGAAGTTTGATTCTTTATATTTTGAGCATTATGAACATAATGACAACTACCGCGGATGTTGTTAATTACCCTGGATAAAGGTTTTTAGATAACTATAGTATCTATCGGGTTGGTTCGCTACGCTCAGTAACTGCGAAAGTTGAGGTTACTCCTGTTTCACCCTTAAAATCTTACACCCCCACCAAAACTGAGACTGCTGCCACCTGGGTTTATGGTACTCTGAATTTCATCCAGCCCATGTTTGGTGGACAGATATGAGACAATATCAAAGGAACAGCCAAAGAAAGTATTACGCAAACTCACTCTCAGGTCCAAGCTTCCGAAAGCCCCAAAGGACCACTGGTCTTTAACACTGCTCCCTATGTTAGTAACTAGAACGATGTCAGGATTATCTGGGTGAAGGATGATATTCTGGTAGTTTAACGTGGAGTGTACCAGCGTAGCTACAGGTCCTAGGGATATTCCCAACTCGTACGGAGGGAGAAACCGACCCATTAATAGAAACGCCAGACGGTTTTCATAACAACTTGCATTCAGACCTACTGAGAGGTTCTCTGTTACTGCAAGAGGGGAAACAGGAACGCCATTGTCCTTGAATACTCTGTTGCCACTGAGAGGGTTTATCGAGTAACTATACAGTACGCTCGTTGAAGGCGCACTAATCTTTATCGAGCTGAAGTTGGGTAGAAAGTCGGCAGTTATTAAACGGTCGTTTGGGGGTGCGGGTGTGCCGTCAGCATTAAAACCAATGCTTGAGAAGTTATAAGAATCGGTCAGACTAGTGGCAACGCCGTAGAAGGTTGCAGGTATATTTTTCTGAAAACTGTTGCTAAAGCTAAATCCCGAGAAACTATAAGCGATGCTAATAACATCCCCTGACCAGAATCCGATTTCAACGTACGGACACCAAAACGAATTATCAAAAGACAGAGACGTGAATCCACCATCAGTCACTGTCGGTCCTTGGGGATTAAAAGCGAGGTCGTAAGAAACTCTGGTAGCGTTACCAAAGGTTG
The DNA here is from genome assembly GCA_964593075.1 of uncultured Candidatus Saccharibacteria bacterium. Taxonomy (GTDB): domain Bacteria; phylum Patescibacteriota; class CPR2; order UBA1875; family CAIMLA01; genus JAQUMB01. The sequence continues at coordinate 602 of CAZQGP010000077.1, read as the reverse complement.
GAGCTAAAGGGGGAATAAGGGGATTAAATTGGCTTATGTTATTAACAGAAAAACTTCCGACGTTATAGTAATCCCAATATGGGATTGGTGGGATTGTGGGTGATGCCCACTGAAAAACTTGGGCACCCAGAGATGAAGAGTTTGTCCATGCTCTGTCCCCAGGATTAGTCTCTAGCGTGGTGGTGATTCCTCCTCCCAAGTCGAATGTTTGAAATATTTGTGGATTTACCAGAGGGTTGTTAGGGTCAATGCTCCCATTGCCATAATTCCACACTCCGGAGTTGTTACTGGCTGGTGTAAATCTAAAGCTACCAGGCACTCGGGGTCCAAAAGGTACGGTGTAACCTCCCGAGTCATTAGTTTTATCAAATGAAACTTTCTGTCCCTGACGCCATCTTGCTCCACCAGCTATATACCAACGTCCACTACTCTTCATTTGCGGAGTAAAGGGAGTTTCGGTATATGGCAATCCCCACTGTTGTGCATCAGCCATACTCGCTGCGATAGCCAGCATCAATCCTACAACAACAAGAACTCTAAGGGATTGAGGGATTGAAATTTTCACTGTTAAATCCACCTGTGTGATTGACTCAAATCAGATG